>CAJOME010000077.1 GCA_905235585.1 uncultured Lachnospiraceae bacterium
TATAAGCACATAATAATACAGTCCGTATATGACCGTCTTCATCCCTACTCCGTGCCACACACCCGAAAAGAGCCACACCCCCAGCGAGGCCAGCAGATAGCACGCGATCTTTGATATCCTTTTGGACTGACAGGCTCTGAAAATTGGTATATATATATAGTTTTTCATCCAGAGTCCCAGCGTCATGTGCCATTTGTTCCAAAACTCCGTGACCGATGTCGCCATATACGGATAGTCAAAATTCTCCGGAAGTCCAAACCCGAAGATACTGCCCAGTCCTATCGCTATATCGGTATATCCCATGAAATCATAGTACAGCTGTATCATAAAACCGATAAGTCCGAGCCATGCGAGCGCCACGCTTCTTTGAGACGCTTCCATGCCAAAGCTCGTACCTATCATCGGAAGCAGGGTGTCCGCTATCACAAGCTTTTTGAAAAGCCCTGTGATGATCCTCTTTATCCCTGCAAGAAAGATAGTGATATCGAAGCTTCTGTTATCCATATCCCCGGCAAAATCCGTATACCTGCTGATCGGTCCCATGGATATCTGCGGAAAAAAAGCTATATAAAGCACCGCATCCATAAGCCCGCGGTCTCCCGGCATCATGTCCCAGTAAATATCAAGAATATATGATACTGTTCTGAAAGTGAAGAAAGAAAGCCCCAGCGGCAGCGTGATATTCTGCGCTCCCAGAGAATAGAGCATATATTTGTAATAAAACAGGAGGCCAAAATTGAAGACCAGCGAAGCCACAAGGATCGCAGCTCTTAAAGCCGGCCTCTTCTGACTTTTCTTTATCAGGATCCCGAAAGCATAGTTTGCAAGTATGCTCGCGATGAGTATCACTATCCTTTTCGGCTCGCCCGCTGCGTAGAATACAAGCGATGCTACCGAAAGAAACAGATTTCTGTATCTTTTTCCGAGTATATAATAACCTGCAGTGCAGAGTGGCAAAAACAGGAAAATGAATTCAAGCGAAGTGAATGTCATCCGTGTATCTCCTCCACCCGTTATAATACCACATCTATATCGGAAGCAGTATCATCCGTATGCCCGGCGGCATATTCTGACGCTTTTTTCAGTATGTCCGCATCGGTATATATGTCTCCCACCTTAAATCCGAGCTCCCCCGACTGCCTGAGTCCGAATATATCTCCGGGTCCTCTGAGCTTCAGATCCTCTGATGCTATCTCAAAACCGTCGTTTGTCTTATTAAGTATTTCCAGTCTTTCGGAGGCCTTTTTACCCTCAGATGTATCCACAAATATACAGTAGCTCTGAGCCTCTCCGCGTCCGATGCGGCCCCTCAGCTGATGCAGCTGTGACAGACCGTAGTTTTGCGCATCCTCTATCATCATGACCGTGGCATTCGGTACATCGACTCCCACCTCCACTACGGTGGTGGATACCAGCACATCCGTCTCTCCGGAAGCAAAAAGACTCATCACCCGGTTCTTCTCACTGTTCTTCATCCTGCCGTGAAGCAATCCCACTCTGACCTCGTTGCCCCATATACCCTGCAGCTTCTCGGCATATTCTGTGGCGTTTTCGCCTCTGTCCGACTCGCCCTCCTCTATCAGCGGACATATGACATAGGCCTGATGCCCTGCCTTTACTTCTTTTTTTATGAAATTGTAGGCAGTCTTTCTGTACTCCCTGCCGACGAGAGCGTTCTTAACCCTCAGCCTGTCCACCGGTCTGTCAGTCATGACCGAGATGTCCAGATCACCGTACAGTATTATCGCCAGAGTCCTCGGTATAGGTGTGGCACTCATGACGAGCACATGCGGCGTCTTGCCGTCAGCCTTGTCGGAAAGTGTCTTTCTCTGCTTCACCCCGAATCTGTGCTGCTCATCAGTGATAACAAGTGCCAGATCCCTGTATTCCACGAGATCCGTGATAAGGGCATGTGTTCCGATCACTATATCCGCTGCTCCACTGCGTATCTCTTCTCGTGCCTCTCTTTTCTGCTTTTCCGACAGGGCGCCGGTGAGCAGCACACAGCCTACACCGTATGCCTCCATTATCTTTGACAGCTTCTGCATATGTTGAAAAGCAAGCACCTCAGTCGGTGCCATCAGCGCAGCCTGATGTCCGTTCTTTACCGCCGTAAGCATGGCAAGCATTGCGACCGCTGTCTTGCCTGATCCGACATCGCCTTCCACAAGCCTGTTCATCGCATGGTCCGAGCCAAGATCCTTAATGATATCCTCATAGGCTTTTGTCTGCGAATCGGTCAGCCTGAAAGGAAGTGACTCGATGAGTCTTTTTGTCTCGGCAACCTCTATCATCGGGAAATCATTCCCCGACCTCTCATTGTCGGCCTTTAATCTTTTTACCGCGCGTATAAAACGGTAAAACTCATCAAATACGATCCTTTCGCGTGCCTTTAAAAGGACTTTTTCATTTTCGGGAAAATGCATGAAATACAGACTCTCTCTTAACGGCTCAAGACCAAGCAGCTCTCTGTCGTCGTCATTCAGATAGTCCTCGATCTCCGGTATTGCTTCAAAAGCCCTGATCATCGCCTTAGTGACTGCATTTTCAGTAAGCCCCTTTGTAAGAGGATATACCGGCAGCATCCTCTCTGATATGTCTGCGTATTCTTCCTCTGGATACATCCTGGGCTGTACGAGCTCATAGTGGGAGCCGCGCGCCTTTACGGTACCATAAAAGACCCTGTATGTATCCTGTTTTATGCTTTTTTTCAGATAAGGTGCATTAAAGAAGGTGACCTTAAGCTTGCCCGTGTCATCACCGACATTAAATGAGAGCATCACTTTGCCGCGTATATGCACTAACCTGGGCTCATCCATGATCCTGAGCAGGAGCGCCGCTTTCTGATCAGGTATTATTTGGTCTGCCTTACAGAGCGGAGGATATGTTATGTATGATACGGGATAGTAGGCCAGAAGATCCTTAAGAGAGAAGACACCTACCTTGTGAAACAATGCAGCACTCTTCTCTCCTATGCCCTTGATAGATGAAATATCATCCGAAAGCTTCATGTATATTATTCAACTGACACGATATAGTAATAGACAGGCTCTCCGCCATCATGAAGCTCTATCTCAAGATCGGGGAACTCTTCTTCGACCTTTACCTTGAGCACGGATGCTTCACTCTCATTGATATCCTCTCCGTAATATATGCTGATAAGAGAAGTATCCGAATCGACCATCCTGTATATCATTTCGAAGGTGGTATCAAGTATCTCTGTCCCCACCGCCATTATTCCCTTGTCCCCGATACCCATGATGTCGTGCTCTTTGATGATAAACCCGTCTATCTCGGTATCTCTCACCGAATACGTCACCTCGCCGGTCTTCACTCCCTCTATGGCCTTCGTCATGGCTGACTCATTGTCTTCGGGTGACTCGCCCGGCATGAAGCTGATAAGAGCGGATATGCCCTGCGGAAGCGTCTTTGAGGGTATGACTGCCACCCTCTTATCCTCGGTAAGGGATGCTGCCTGATTGGCCGCAAGGATGATATTTTTATTGTTCGGGAGCACAAAGACCGTGTCCGCATTCACCCCTCCGATCGCGGCAAGGATATCATCAGTCGAGGGATTCATAGTCTGACCGCCGGAAATGATCTCGTCGACTCCAAGATTTCTGAAAATCTCATTCATTCCGGCGCCTGCGGAAACCGCAATAAATCCGTATTCCTTATGCGGGATGTCGGCATTAGTAGTGCTCTGTGTCTTAGTGGCAGCAGCTGTATCCGCCTCATCGTAAATACCCGTCTCGGCAATCTTCTCCGTCTCAAGCTGTGAAGAAGCCACCTTAGACCTTATCGGACCGTTTGCCGTACCTGCCTGACCGGTAAATTCCATCTCACTCTCGGGGCGCTCCACGTATTTTCCGCCGTCAAGCTTAAAGAGTCTCTCCTGATGCTCCTCACGCATATTATCGACCTTCATGGATGTCAGAGCACCTAATGAAAGCGCTTTCTCGAAAGCAAGCCCGGGATGGTTGGTATGCACATGAACCTTGACTATATCCTCATAAGACACACATACTATCGAATCTCCTATGGACTCGAGATAGCCCTTGAAATCCGACTCTGTCTTCTGATTAAAGACATGGTTGAGCATGATGATAAACTCGGTACAGTATCCGTACTTTACCTCGGCATTTGCAACCGCGTCCCTGTTTATCCCGGATGCCTTGCTTCCTGTAGCCGCTTCAAGATCCGCTGCGGTAAAATCACCCGTCTCGCCAAAAAGAGCGTTTCTTGCGCCGGTAAACACACATACCAGTCCCTCTCCGCCGGAATCAACCACTCCTGCCTGCTTCAGTACAGGGAGCAGCTCCGGTGTCTGTGAAAGGACATATTTGGCATGCTCCAACACCTTGTCCGCTATATTTTCAATATCCTCCGCATCATCGGAGAGCTCGGACATCTTCTCAGCCGCTCCTCTGGCGACAGTAAGTATTGTCCCCTCTTTAGGCTTCATTACCGCCTTATATGCGGTTTCGCATGCCTTATTGAAGGCCACGGCAAGGAGCGGTATATCAACCGTCTCACTATCCTTTATCTCCTTGGTAAAGCCTCTTAAGAGCTGGGAAAGGATGACTCCGGAATTACCCCTTGCTCCCCTTAACGAGCCCATTGATATGGCCTTGCAAAGTGCCGCCATATCAAACCCGTCACCCAGTGCGAGTACCTCTTTGGCGGCAGACATCATCGTAAGAGTCATGTTAGTACCGGTATCACCGTCGGGTACCGGAAAGACGTTGAGCTCGTTTATCCTTTCTTTGTTGGCTGAAAGCTCTGCGGCTCCTGCAAGAAACATCTTTGAAAGCAGTGCGGCATCAAGCGATTTAGTAGACATCAGTCGATCACCCTTACCCCTTCGACATAGATGTTTATCTTTTCAACCTCAAAGCCTGTAAACTCTTCCACCTTATACTTTACATTGCTTATAAGATTGTCGGCTACGGCCTTTATGCTCACACCGTATGCTACGATCACATGAAAGTCCAGCGTAACCTTATTGTCATAAATGTCCACGCTTATACCATGTGTCAGGCTCTCTCTCTTCAACAGCCTCACCAGTCCGTCACTGACCGAATAGGTCGCCATGCCTACTATACCGAAACACTCCATGGCCTCTATGCCGGCTACCTCTGCTATAGCCTCTGTATCTACTGAAATATTACCGAGATCGGTACTCATTCTGCCCTTCATAGCAAAACCTCCTGTATCCTGAACTGTAACATTATACCATATCTACTGGCAGGTGCATAATATTGCGTTTTTTCACGGCTAGGCAATCAAAACCAGCCAAAGGGCATATCAACTACACTATTGCGAGGATACTGATGCTCTTCTCCTGTGCCAGATCAATGATGGTATCCTCGCACTTTACCACCGGTCTGCCGAGCACACTGGGATTGTTCATTATCACCTCACCCTGCATGCCGTTTGAAAGCGTGACCATATTGCCGATCAGCTCATCCAGTATGTGGTTAAGGAAAGTAGAGATGTAAGCAATATCATATTTCTGGAACATGTCTCCCTTTATGATCTCTATCACCTTGTACGGATTCATCGGAGCCCTGTATGTTCTTGCGCTCGTCATCGCCTCATACACATCCGCTATCGCCACTATCTTCGCAAAGTTATCTATCTCATCTCTCTGCAGTCCCTGAGGATATCCTGAGCCGTCACATCTTTCATGATGCATTAATGTAGCATTCAGTATATGCTCATTGATATTGAACTTCTTCAACATATGATAACCGTAGTAGGCATGTGTCTTGACCAGATCAAACTCCATTTTATTAAGCTTGTCGGGCTTCCATATGATATCCTGCGGAAGCATGAACTTGCCTATGTCATACAGGAATCCTGAAAAAATAAGGGTATCACAGTCTTCCGGCGGGAGCTTGAACCACTTTCCCATCTTCTTACAGATCAGCGCCACATTCAAGCCATGCGCATATGACATATCGCCCTCTTCGGGAAGAAGTATATTTATGTAAGAAAAAAGTACCTTGCCGGATATCGTATTTGGGCATAATGCGTCCACTATAGCCTTCAGATCCTCAAATCTGAAGGGTACCTTTTTATATATAAAGGAATCCACCGCGACCTTGTATGCGGCAAGATTCGCTGTATAATCGAGCTGGAATTTATTGAACGCTTCGGAAACCCTTATCTTTTCGTAATATGTGTTGGCCAGATCCTCCGCTTCAAGTATCTCGACCGTCATAAGCTTGAAAGCCTGCAGCTTCTGCTTGATAAGGCTGTCAACCTTGGTTCCTTTTTTCATCACAACCTTTCCCGCTACGACTATATCTTCTCCGAGAAGCATACCGTCTTCAAGGGATGTTGTCACAACTGTTTTCATAGTCTACTCCATATATGAAACTCCAAACATAACACTCTGCGGCTTTGTCTTACGATAGTATAAAACTACATAACAATTTGAGTATATTTGCCGTGACTGTCAAAGTCAAATGGAATATGCTATACTTTCTCCTATGGAATTTGCCAAAAGAATGTTTATCGGAGAAAGCTACAGGGGCAAATCTCTGGGCATCATAAAAAAGCTGCTGAAAAGAAGGCTGCTGTTCAATACATATCTGATCTGCCTGGCGGAAAACACCGTGGATCCGCTCGAGTATTTTGACGCAAAGCAGCTGCTGCAGTCGTATTATGACGGTGCTCCGCTGTATGTATGCGGCATCGCAAAGGGCAGGGATGAGGCTGTCACAGTAATAAGAAATATTATCAAAGCCTCGGAGGAAAGCGGACACGATACCGTAAGATCCTTTGTGGAGGGTCTGTTTTGATGATAGTGCTCCAGATATTAAAGGTCATAGGCATCGTACTGCTGGTCATTCTCTGCCTGATACTCTTTCTTCTCGCCGTTATTCTTCTTGTCCCTATTTTCTATAGGGCGGACGGAAGCTACACAGACAAAGAAAAAGATATCCATCTCATTGCGCGCGCTTCATGGATACTCCATATCTTCAGATTCGTTTTCAGGCTTGACGGCAAGGATAAGGATTATGCCCTTAAGGCTCTCTTCTTTGAAGTCTATCCCGGCAGATCATTCAAAAGCAGCCCCGATGATGACTCTGAGGACAATGAGGGACTGATAGGTAAAATAAAATACAAAATCACTTCGCTTTATGATAGAATTAGGCAGGTAATAAAAAAGATCCGGCAGATCCTGTTCGTCTTAAATGATGAGCGTGATCAGGAGGCCGTAAGAGAGCTGCTTTTCAGGGTTAAGGTACTGTTAAAGCACATACTCCCACGGAAAGGTCTGCTGAGGCTTCATATAGGACTGGGTGATCCGGCATCCACCGGTCAGGTAACAGGCATTATCTATTCGCTTTACCCTATATATACCACCCATCTTCTTTTGGAGCCGGATTTTGACGAAAAGGTGACAGATGCGGATCTGAGCCTCAAGGGTCATATACAGCTGATATTTGTGCTTATCGCAGCCATACGGATCTACTTCAATAAGGATATCCGCAGGCTGTACAGCCATATACAGCAGATACGCGAATAAACCATATCCTAAGCAAAGAGGAGGAAAAAGCAGTGGCAAACATGGATTTCGATGGCATGATAGGATCTTTGATGAAGGGGATGAATACATTCTTTTCTACCAAGACAGTAGTAGGTGAGCCTAAAAAGATTGACGATACGATCATTATTCCTCTGGTGGACGTAACCTTCGGCATGGGTACCGGAGCTACGGCAGGCGATAAAAAGCCCGGCGGAGGCGGCGGTGTAGGCGGCAGGATGACCCCCTCTTCCGTGCTCGTAATATCAAAGGGTGTGACAAAGCTGGTCAATATCCGCAATCAGGACGCAGTCACAAAGATACTTGATATGGTGCCCGATCTGGTAAATAAATTTACCGACAAGGCCGATCCGGCCGCTCCCGGGATCGAAAACGATGAGGCTATAGACCTTGCCTTTGACGGAGACACTTCACCTTCAAATACAACTGATGTTAACTGAACAATACGAAAAAGACCGGTCGCACGACCGGTCTTTTCAGTTCTCCTGTTAAGGTTCTGCTCAAACGATCCTCAGGCTCTCTCTACAGCACCTGATCTCAGGCATCTCGAGCATACATAGATACGCTTGGGTGCACCATCTACCTTGCACTTTACTCTCTTAATATTTGAGTTCCAGATCCTGTTTGACCTTCTATGTGAATGGCTGACGTTATTTCCGAAATGAACGCTCTTGCCACATACTGCACACTTTGCCATCTCTCACACCTCCCTTGCGGTATAATAAGGGCTTCTAAGCCCGCAACGTTTGATATTCTATCAGATAATCCGTGCATTTGCAAGCAATAATTTAATCGGTTTCAGCCCGGTTTAAGCCCGGGAGTCTTCTCCACACTCCCTCTTTTTCAAAATATGCGGCATCAGCCTCTGCTGCCTTTACGACAGCATCATCATACCCCATTATGCTAAGCAGCCTTATCGCATTTCTTGTATCTGCCGCCCCATACATAAGCCTGTACGAAAAAAGCACATCCTTGTTTTCTATCTCCTCCGAGAAATGATAATTATCATAATGATCAGCGATAATATCAGTCAGTTCGATATCATGAGTCGCCGCAAAGCATATCACGTTTTTCTTATGCAGGCTCTTCAGTATCTCCGATGAAGCCGCTATGCGCTCTATGGTGTTGGTACCTTTGAGAAGCTCATCGACAAAGCACAATACAGGCATATCCCCGTCGTTGCGGCATACATCCAGTATCTTCTTTACGGATCGGATCTCAGCCATATAGTATGAGTCACCCTCCAGGATATCATCCTTTACGGACATTGAAGATATTGTCACAAATCCCGGTGCCATATATGAAGCCGCACAGGTGGTGGCTATGCTCTGACCGAGTATCGCGGCAAGCCCTACCGAACGTAAAAAGGTCGATTTGCCGGATGCATTTGAGCCGGTGATAAGCACCCCCTTATCCGAAGCGGCTATATCAGAAGGCACCGCATTATCTATCAGAGGATGATACAGCCCCTTCGCATCGATCATGCATTCCCCGGTGTTTTCCGGGAGGCACCAGTACGGCAGGCTCTTACGATAATATACCACTGCTATAAATGCGTCGATCTCTCCGATCGACCTGAGCATCCGTATGATATCCGTCCTGTTATCAAGCACCTTCTTTTGCATCGAATTAAACTTCATCAGATCCAGATGAAAGAATATCCTGAGATAGTCAAGCAGCATATTGATGATGCCGCCGGTAAGCCCCCTGCCCCCGGTAAGAAGATATCCGCCTCTTACCACACCCGATAATATGC
>CAJOME010000078.1 GCA_905235585.1 uncultured Lachnospiraceae bacterium
CCGAGCGAAGGACCAATCACGCGCTGGCTGATAATCTCGGGCTGAGCGTCCATCTTACCACTCTCAAGCACGTTGGCAAGGTCGGTAGCTTCTTCGGGAAAAAAGATCAAACATATAGAGCTCACTGTCCCGAGAGGGGATATATACAGTACGGATATATGTGATGTTATGTTAACTAAAGGCGTGACGCGCTGCGCCATAAAGAAATACAGCGGTGACGATCCCGATGTGACAGACGGATGCATGGTGTATGCTGAAGTAAAGGCGGATATCGGAGTCAATATCGAGGGCGGTTTACATAATCCTGAGGTTTTCATCATCGGCGGAGAAGGGGTAGGTGTGGTCACAAAGCCGGGACTCGATCAGCCTGTGGGGGAAGCAGCGATAAACTCCGTACCCAGAGAGATGATCACAAAAGAGGTGCTGGAGATATGCAGGGCATTTGACTATCACGGTGATGTGGAGGTGACGATATCGGTACCCGGAGGAGAGGAGCTTGCGAAGAGGACCTTTAATCCGAGACTCGGTATAGAGGGTGGTATATCCATCATCGGCACATCAGGTGTGGTGGAGCCTATGAGCAGTAAGGCTCTGAAAGACACGATAAGACTGGAGCTGAAGCAGCACAGGGAACTGGGCGAGACGAAGATAGCCATCTCTCCGGGAAACTACGGCAGGGAATTCCTGAAAAAGAAGTATGGATTTGACATAGACAGGGCAGTGAAATGCTCCAACTATATAGGATACACGCTTGACAGCTGTATAGAGTTCGGGTTTACCGATGTGCTTATAGCAGGACACATCGGCAAGCTCATAAAGCTTGCTGCTGGGATAATGAACACACACAGCCATGAGGCTGACGGGAGGATGGAGGTGCTCGCTGCGGCAGGGATAAGAGCAGGTCTGCCGAGAGAGTGTCTCATCAATATATTGGATTCGGTGTCTACAGAGGAAGCACTCGGTTTTATAAGAAAAAGCGGTGAGAAAAACCTTGAAATAGTTATGTCAACCATAATTCAGAGGATCGATTATTATATTGATTTCAGGACCGGAGGCAGGATTGCCCATAAATGCGTGGTTTTTTCAGATGAGTATGCATTGCTGGGAAGTTCGCCCGGAGCAGAAGAGCTTTTGGATGAGATAAGGCAAAAGAGTGGGTGAGAGCGCAGTTTACATAAGTGGGAAATCTATATATAGTGTCGAAAAAAATATACGAAAGGAAATGATGTGGTACATTTTGTAGGAGCGGGATCGGGGTCACCGGATCTGATCACAGTAAGAGGCATGAAGCTTCTTGAAAAAGCCGACGTCGTGATATATGCCGGTTCTCTTATCAATACGGAGCTGCTGTCATATTGCAGAGAAGATGTGCAGCTTTATGACAGCGCGCAGATGACACTGGAGGAGGTGCTCTCTGTGATGAAGGAAGCCGCAGAAAAGGATCTTAAGATCGTGAGGCTGCATTCAGGCGACCCTTCTGTCTACGGAGCGGTCAGAGAGCAGATGGATGCATTATATAAACTAAACATAGAGTACGATGTTACACCGGGTGTGACTGCGGCAATGGCAGCGGCGGCAAGCCTTGGCATAGAATATACCCTTCCCGGTGTATCCCAGTCATTTATCATTACGAGGATGGGAGGAAGGACTCCTGTCCCGGAGGGTGAAAAAATAGAAGACTACGTAAAAAGCGGAGCTTCCGTGGCAGTATATCTCTCATCTGGAATGATAAGAGGGATCACGGATCGTCTTATACAGGCAGGAGTACCCGGGGATATGCCTGCCGCCTTCGTGTATAAATGCTCCTGGGCAGACGAAAAAAGGTATACCGGCACTCTTGCGGAGCTGGCAGATGCCGCAGCGAACGAGGGTATATCAAATACTGCGGTGATACTGATAGGACGAGCCATAGGGCAGGGTGATGACAGGATCTCATATGGCAGATCGAGACTGTATGATCCTGAGTTTACGACAGGCTTCAGAAAGGGAACAGAGTGAAAAAGACCGTGATCACCTTTACCGATGCGGGACAGGCGCTCGGAAACAGACTGATAAGCGAAGTACCGGAGCTTAACGGGGCGATGCAGTATGACGTACACGGTAAAAACGACCGAAAGGGTTTACATAAAGTTGTAAGGGATAATTTCCTTTCAGACAGAGCCATATTGTTTATCGGCTCATGCGGTATCGCGGTCAGGCTGATAGCACCGTATGTGAAGGATAAGCTGCGTGATCCGGCGGTGATAGTGATGGATGAACAGGGCAGGCACGTCATACCGATACTGTCCGGCCATATCGGAGGAGCGAATGAACTGAGCATAAGGATCGCAGACATTATAGGTGCTGTACCCGTGATCACCACGGCAACGGATCTCAGGGGTGACTTTGCCGTAGACCTGTATGCCAAAAAAAACGGTATGGAGGTCGAAAACAGAGAGGATATAGCCAAAATATCTTCAAGAGTACTGAGCGGGAGCGAGGTCACGATACAAAAACCGTTGTTTGGCAATGAAGTTTACATAACAGCAGATGATGCAAGCATAAGATTAAGAACGAGACCCGTGATCCTCGGGATTGGCTGTAAGAAAGGAACAAGATACTCACTTATAGAGATTTACATAAAACATATCCTAAAGCACTATGATATCAATATAAATGATGTAGGGGTCGTAGCCACGATCGACCTGAAGAAGGACGAAAAAGGGCTGGTGGAGTGGTGCGACAGGCACAGGAAAAAGCTGCTCGTGTTTACAGCAGAGGAATTGATGGCACAGGAAGGAGATTTTACTTCGTCTGATTTTGTCAGGAAGACCACAGGAACGGACAATGTATGTGAAAGAGCCGTGGTCGCGGCCGGAGGCAGACTCCGGGTAAGAAAGCTCGCAAAGTACGGGATAACCATAGCTATAGGGAGGAGAGATGAAGGGTGAGCTGTATGTGGTCGGGATAGGACCCGGCGATGAGGGATATATGACACGTGATGCCGGGGCAGCCCTGGATAAGGCGGAGCTCATTGTAGGCTATTCACTTTATGTTAATTTATTATGCGAACAATATAAATCGAAAAGTATTTATTCCACCGGCATGGGCGGTGAGGCGGACAGATGCAGATATGCCCTGCAGCAGGCTGCATCCGGGATAAATACTGCTGTCATATGCAGCGGAGATGCCGGAGTATACGGTATGGCAAGTCTCATATTGGATCTGTCGAAGGAATACGAGGAGGTTGACATAAATATTATTCCCGGGATCACGGCGGCTCTCTCCGGAGCGGCAAAGCTCGGGGCTCCGATAGGGAATGATTTTGCCGTAATATCTCTGTCTACCGTGCTCACACCATGGGAGAGGATAGAAAAACGTCTTAAGTGTGCGGCAGAAGGGGACTTTGCCATAGTACTGTACAATCCGATGAGTCATCACAGACCCGATACATTGAAAGCGGCATGTGATATAATAAGCGGACATACAGGCTGTGACCGGGCAGCCGGATATGTGCGAAATATCGGACGTGATGAAGAAAGTACCGAAGTGACCACGCTGGGTAAGCTTGCCGACATGAAGCTCGATATGTTTACCACGGTATTTATAGGAAGCAGCGATACCGGGATCTGTAACGGTAAAATGATAACGGGAAGGAAGTACGGAATTGAGTAGAATACTGTTGTTTGCGGGAACAAGCGAAGGAAGAAAGCTTGCCGAAAAGATAGCACTTGCGGGGCAGAGGGCACTGGTATGCGTAGCTACCGAATACGGTACGCAGATGATGCCGGATCTGGACGGGATAGAGGTGCATCAGGGCAGACTCACGGAATCGCAGATGGAGAGCCTCATGGAGAGCGAGGATTTCGTATGTGTAGTGGATGCCACTCACCCGTATGCGATAGTGGTATCGGAAAATATCAAGGCGGCGGCCGAAGCAACCCTTGTCACCTATATACGGTTGAAACGAAACACCGATTACAGGGCGGATATTAATAAACCCGGAGTGCATTATTTTGATGATAACGAGTCCTGTGCCACGGCTCTGGAGGGTACAAGAGGCAATATACTGCTTACTACGGGCAGCAAGGAGCTGGCCGTTTATATGAAGAGGGGCTCCCTGAAGGATCGCGTGACAGCAAGGGTATTGCCCGGGACTGAGAGCCTCAGGATATGCGAGAGCCTCGGACTTTCAGGCAGAGATATCATAGCTATGCAGGGACCGTTCAGTAAGGAGATGAATCTCGCTCAGATAAGGGACTATAAGATAACTGTACTCGTGACTAAGATGACAGGACATGCCGGGGGTTTTTTTGAAAAAGCGCTTGCGGTGGATGAGGCAGGCATAAGCCTTTTTGTAATCGGCAATCCCGATTATACCGAGGGAATGAGCTTTGAGGAGGTATGCAGCAGACTCAGTCAGCTCACCGGAGCAAGGATAGGAAGAGACCGTCAGTTTGAGGTGGCTGTGATAGGATGCGGCATGGGCAGTGAAGGCTATCTCACAAATGATGCCCGGATAGCGATAGATGACGCACAATATATATTCGGATCAAAGAGAATGGTGGACATCTTCGGGGGAGAAAAGCAGAGCTTTCCTTTTTACAAACCGGCTGATATAATCCAATACCTTGACCGCCTGTCTTCAAGCCTTGCGGACGATACCATAAAGACTGTCGTGCTTTACTCCGGTGACACCGGCTTTTACAGCGGCGCAGCTGCTCTGATGCCTGCTCTTTATGACTGGAAAAATGAGCAGAAGGATCGCGGGACTACGGTTTACATAAGACAGATTTCCGGAGTCTCATCCGTCTCATCTCTTGCTTCGCTGCTGAACATACCTTACGAGGACAGCAGCGTGCTCTCGATGCATGGAGTGGAGCAGGATGATGAGTCCGATATGACCGTGGTCACTACGGTCAGAAACAGTGAACGGACGTTTCTTCTCATATCAAAGCCGTCGGATCTTATACATTACGGAAAAGTGCTGAATGAAGCGGGTCTCGGAAAAGTACAGCTTGTGATGGCACTTGATATGGGCAGTCCTGACTGCAGGATTTTCTCCATGACGGCAGAGGAGAGCTCTGAAAGGTCGGAAGAGGATATACCTGAGGGACTCGGTACGGTATACATCCATAATCATGACCCACTGGATACGGCAGGCTTTGCCCTTAGGGACAGCGATTTTATAAGACATGAGACAGTACCCATGACCAAAGAGGAGATACGGTACGTGATACTCGGCAAGCTCGGGCTCCATAAGGGAGACATCTTCTATGACATAGGCTGCGGTACCGGCTCCATATCAGTAGCTGCGGCAGGTATATCCGATACGATACATGTATATGCCATAGACGATGACGAGGAGGCGCTTGCAGCCACAAAAGAGAATAAGAAAAAATACGGAAGAGACAATATCACTGTGCTGAACGCCACGGCTCCGGATAATTTTGATCTGCTTCCGAAGCCCGATGCCGCATTCATCGGAGGCTCAAACGGACGGATGCGCGAGATCATAAGGGGAATAAGAGAAAAAAACAGGGAAGTGCGTGCGGTAGCGAGCGCGGTGAGCCTGGAGACTCTGAATGAAATAATGGAAGTGATGCGTGAGATACCCAACTCTTCGGTTGACATAATACAGCTCACGATCGGTAAGACTGTCACAGTAGAAAAATACCATATGGTAAAGGCTCTGAATCCTGTATTCATAGCCTGTATGTCATTTGAATGAGGTACGGTGCTTTTTGCATAGCCGCTCCGAAAAGCGGCTCAGGCAAGACAATGACGGCATGCGGACTGATAAAGGCTCTGCAGGACAGGGGACTTTCGGTTCAGCCATTCAAGACCGGGCCTGATTATATAGATCCCCTGTTTCATGATAAGGTGCTTCCGGCCGATCCGGATGCTGAAAGCGAAGAGGAAGGATTTCCTCAATATAGTTTACATAAATGTGAAAACCTGGATACATTCTTTATGGACGACAATGCCGTAAAGGAGCTCTACGACAGATGCTCCGACGGCGCGGATATATCAGTAATAGAGGGTGTAATGGGTCTGTATGACGGTCTCAGCTCACCGGGTAGAACGGAGATAGACAAGATAAAAGGCTCTACATATGAGCTTGCTGCTGCGCTTGATGTACCGGTCATTCTCGTGGTTGACGCAAAAGGCGCATCCATGTCGCTTATCGCCGGGATACGTGGATTTATGTACTATGACAGAGCAGAGCTTATAAAGGGCGTCATATTCAACAGGTGCTCCGGCAGATCGTATGAGCTTTTGAAAAGGGCAGTAGACGAAGAGCTGGGGATAAGACCGCTCGGATTTATACCTGTGTGTAAGGATATTCAGATAGAGAGCAGATATCTGGGTTTGATGCTGCCTGAAGAGATAGTTGACATAAAATCAAAAATTGCCTTGCTGGCACGGCAGATCGAAGAAAGTGTGGAGGTGGATGGGATACTTGAGATTAGCCGTAGCGCGGGATGATGCCTTCTGCTTTTATTATAATGAAAACCTGAGGGAGCTCGCGCGCACGGGGCTTGAGCCTGTATTCTTCTCGCCGCTTGAGGACAGCACATTGCCGGATGACGTGTCAGGACTGTATATAGGAGGAGGATATCCGGAGCTTCATGCCGAAAGGCTAAGCATGAACCGGTCACTTATAGTTGACATAAGATCAAAGGCGGCCGCAGGTCTGCCTATTCTTGCGGAATGCGGTGGATTCATCTATCTCACTGAAAGGATAATCGACGATCAAGTTGACATAAATCAGCGTGATATGTGCGGTCTCATAAAGACCGGGTGCGCTAAGACGGACAGACTGGTAAGATTCGGATATGTATATATCAGGGACAGGACCGGACTGTGGCTTGATAAGGACGCTGTGATACGGGGTCACGAATTTCATTACTTTGATGCGGATGATAACGGAGACGGAGCCGAGGTGGTAAAAGCTTCGGGAGATGCTTCTTATAATGAGATACATATCACCGATACGATGTGGGCAGGGTGGCCGCATCTGTATCTGCCGGGATCATCGGGCTTTGCGGAAAGCTTTGAAAAAAAATGCAAAGCATATCATACAGATAGGTAATATCGCATAAAATATGCTATACTGTAGCAAGTGCCGAAACTGACAGTAACAGTAAATCAATGAGGGGTAATATGTATGGATATAAACAATGCGCAGGATGACACCAGCCATCTCGACCTGCTAGTATTTAGGATCTCGGGACGGGAATTTGGCATAAATGTTGCCAAGGTACGGGAGATCATCATTTATGAACCGCTGACGCCGGTACCGCTCGCGCATCCGAGCGTGGAGGGTATCTTCATGCCGAGAGGCGATATGATCACGGTGATCGATCTGAAGCATGCACTGCGTCTGGGAGATTCGGAGCCTAAAGGTAACTTTATACTTACTAATTTCAACTCCCTGAATATGGCTTTTCACGTGGAAGAGATAAAGGGTATACACAGCACCTCATGGGCTGATATCATGAAGCCGAACGGAGCTACGGGACCCCTGGAGGAGGGGCTTACCACAGGCATAGTGAAGGACGGGGACAGCCTTATCATCGTACTTGATTTTGAGAAGATAGTATCCGAGATAAACCCCGAGACCGGCTTGAAGGTGCAGGATATAGATAAGCTTGGAAACAGGAAGAGGATAGACATCCCGATACTCGTGGTAGAGGATTCGATATTGCTCAACAGGCTGATCGTAGAGTCACTGAGCAAGGCAGGCTATACTAATCTGACACATACGGCCAATGGTCAGGAGGCATGGGAGCTTATAGAGCAGTGGAGAGATGAGGGCACTCTGGATGAGCATGTACGCTGCGTCATAACGGATATAGAGATGCCCCAGATGGATGGTCATATGCTGACCAAGCTTATCAAAGAGGGCAATGGCACGAACATGCTCAAGGTAGTCATCTTCTCATCCATGATAAATGATGCGACAAGGAAAAAGGGTGACGATCTCGGAGTGGATGTGCAGATGACGAAGCCCGAGATAGGTCTGCTGGTAGGCGAGCTGGACAAGCTCCTGGGAGTGGAGGCGAGCTGATACGCAGCCGCAGATAATAATGTTTTTACAGGTATTATGATGAAAAGGGCGATATGTCTGATACTTGCTTTTCTCATATTTGCTTTTGTTTGTGATACCGACCGCGCAGAGCGCGGACGGTTCATGGATAATGTTCAGAGAGTGATCGATGAGGAAGCTTTATCGGTTGCTTCCGCACCTGTTACAAATACCGATGCAGTTAAAGCAGAGCAGGGGACGGGAGCAGGTGCTTCTGAGTTTCGTACTGCCGAAGGGCATGGAAGAAAGCTCGCCAGATCCTATGAGCTGCTTTTATTATTCATCCTGCTTACAGCCGCATATCATCACGGTCACTGCGGATACGGAGATCTCGCGTTCTGTGACGCTCCGGGTACTACCGTGATAATAGAGTACATGATGCGGCAGGACGGTAAGAAATAATCATTTTTCTTTTTTTCCATTCTTAAATTGATATATGTTTTTGCGACTTGCAATCAGAAACACGCATTTATGCGGGTTTCGTGTCAAAGTATAAAGCTGGCAGCAGGCAAGCCCGCGACGAAGCCGCATTTAAATGGCTTGACTGCGGACTTTCTGAGACGCAGTCGCAGAAAGTCATGACACATGGTGTGCGGCATACATATGACGTCTTGCGGCTTTTGTATGTCCTGTTTGCGCATGTGTTTATGCTGCACGGAAAGGAGCAGTATGATTTCTGATGCTTTGGTTGTGATAATGGCAGTGCTTGCCGTCATAACCTTCATATGGTGCTTTCATATGGAAAACGGCAAGGACGATAAGGATAAGAAAGAAATGTGAGGTATGAAAAATGCAGATAATTTCAGTAGTATTTTTGGTCGCGGTGTTGGCTTTTCCTGTAATACTCAGCTTTATGCTCAAGTAAGTACCGGAGGTGGATATCATGGCAAATGAATTATTCGGATATATTTTTTGTGTGGTTATGACGGTAGTCCTTTTCGGTATCATCTGGGGGTTGTCAAGGGCTTTGTCAGTTTTCACTGACAGGATGCTGCCGGAGCCTGATGAGGGCTGGGACAGTAAGGACTGAAAGACCTGAACTCATGAAAAGCCCGGTTTACTGCCGGGCTTTTTTGACGTATCAATAACCTTTTAGCCTGGCAATCTCTTCCCGCAACCTCTTTACCTCGGCCTCGGCTTCATCCGCGCGCTTTCTCTCGATCTCGGTATTCTTTCGCTCTTCAGCTCGACCCTCTTCCCGAC
>CAJOME010000079.1 GCA_905235585.1 uncultured Lachnospiraceae bacterium
TAAAGCCGTCCCCGTAACTTGATATATACTGTCAATGTACTTTCTTAGTGCTATAGAAACGCAGTTACTAAGCAACAAAAGCTATATGACTCACAAGAGTCGATAGCATATGTTTCTCAGGGATTTGCTCAGAAATCGCTCATGTAGCTCATGTTGCGGTCTATGGTAAGCCTGTATTTGCCACGGCAGGTCATAGCGGCAGCGATAGAAACATACTCCACACACCCGTCCATGCGAAAGGCGGCATTGCCGTCGGTAAGCCGGATATTCATCTCTATCATATCCATGGCACGCATGCATTTGGTGGTTTTGTTTTCAATGAACAAAAAAACTCTTAAGTAATCCTTGTATGAAAAACCGTTTCCCTGTTGTCCGGTGGGTCTGGCATTCGACCTTATACTGATGAGACCCCACAACGGCATTTTCCAGTCGGTTTCGGATTTCTCAAGCGGCACCCTCTCTCCGGCCATCAGCCTGACTACATCTGAGACGCTCTCTCCGTAAGCCCATGCTAAAAGTATCATTTCTGTCAGCGGTTCCGCGGCTTCCGGTATCATAAGCAGAGCGCATATCACGGATACTACAGCCTCCACAGGATCACGCTTTTCCGGAGAAGACAGAGCATATACCGCATTCACCGCGTATCTGATAGCAAGCAGTCGTTCGGTTGTCTCTCTGAGATTTGCGGTATCTGTAGTCCTGCCGTGGAGTATGTATTCGAGCTCGTACTGTGCTCCCTCGTCTTCGATGGCATCCGTATAGCAGGTAAATCTGTCGATCAGGTATTCATCAAACATAAGCTCTGCCAGCATACTCTCGGTATCGACCGTACCTCCGTGAAGTCCGGTTCCCTTATTGATCTGCCGGCTCGAAATGAGTGCGGCCTTATTTATGCTTTTATCCGATATACCGCGTGTATCCATCACGTGGCGCAGTATGCCCTCTCTGTCATCAAAAGCGTTTCTTGCGGGATTTTCATCTATCTTGTAATCGATCCCGTTCAGCTCGGCTTCAAGCTCAGATCTTTTTCGGTCAGGCATATCTTCATCCACATCAACGCTGTCATATTGAGCTATGATGCTTCCGGCTTTTTGAGCCAGTGATCTGGCAGCCGATATACCGTGGCTGTCTTCAAAGGCCTGTATGGCCTGCCTCTTGAAGACCCTTCCCGCTGCGTCCGATGCATATGAGGCCTCTGATATATCCAGTGAATCAAGTGACAGCGCAGTAAAATCCACAGGATTCAGTGGAAATACCGTCCCCTTTGATGGATCGATATTATAGCTGATGTAGTCTTTCATGTGGAGCTTTAGCTCTTCCAAAGACGGAATGCCGCTGCCGTAAGAGGTGTCGATGAAATACAGGTCATATTTATCCAAAAGTGCCCTGTTGTACTCTGCAAATACAGACTCAAGTGCCATGTCCGCGGCTATCTCACATTTCATTCTGGCTGCGGCATAGGCGGCGCTTTCCGTCATGCTCATTATCAAAGACAGGACGAGCGTAAGTATCAGACTTAGGAAAACTGTGATAGTACCCCTGTATTTCATCCTTCCCCCTTAGTTTGCCGGTTTGACTCAGGCGAATGCCTCAGACCTGACCGGCCTTTTTGTTGATCGTCTGGAAGATATCATTTACCAGATCGGTAAGCTGAGACTTGAAGATAAGTACCAGTCCTATGAGAACCACCAAGATCAGTATCATTTCCACCGTACCGATACCGTCTTCCTCTCGCAGAAATCTTTTCAGCATAACGGATCACCCCTTTCTTTTTTATTTATGATCTATCCGTCCGTAAGAGACGGTGATACATATCCTCGAGAAGCTGCACAGATCATTGCCGCTACAGATTAAATGACATAAAGGCCGGCACGATCACGATAAACATCACAACTCCCAGCATGAGTGCCATAGGGATCAGCAGCTTGGTAGAGGCGATCTCCCCGCTCTTTCTGGCCTTTGCTTTTCTTTCCTCAAAAGCATCCCCTACCTCTCGTTCGAGCTCCGGCAGCATACCGGCACTTCCTTTTCTTATATTCTGAGCAAGCAGGGCGCCCAGCTTTACATATCGCTTTACCGCACACCTTTTACCGAAATCAAGATATGCCTCCGGTTCGCTGACCCCGCTCTTCATCCGGTGAAGAGTGACCAGCATTTCTTCGTGCGCAAAGGAGATCTTCCCGCGGTTTTGCTCCCTGTAATCGACGGCGATCTTTTCAAAGGCTCCCCTTACCGTCATTCCGGCTCCGATCAGCAGGGTCAGCTTACTCACTATCTCCGGATAGTCAAGCATCATCTCCCTTTCCCTCTCTGCCACCTCTTTGGACAGGTCATGATCCCTGCCTATATAGATGGCAAATGCAGCCAGTAAAGATATCAGGAGCACATACAGCCAGGTATGAGGTAAAGAGTATCTGTACATGAGATCGTGACCTGCGGCTTTGGCCGGAAGCTGCTGTCTGTCTTCACTTACCGACATGGCATCGGTCTCGGAGATCCCCCTTGCGATCTCATAGGACAAGGCATCCTCGGGGGTACGGTATTTTGGATATACCTTAACGTACAGGCTGTGTTCGGCCTCGGCTTCGCCGTAAGACATCATTGCCGTGAGCTTTACCTCTCTGCCTGACGTATCACGGAAATCTTCCTGTATGTGTCCGTTCATATCCAGCACGTCTCTGTCTCCGACAAGCCATTCGATATCAACAGGGCAGTCTGCTGACCTGTCGGGCAGCACGAGATCCCGGTCTATATGATCCGGCGAAATGTTATCTCCCAGGATCGCCTCGTCAAGTTCCTGTGCAGTCTTAAGAAAGGCTGCCTGTATATCACTTTCCCTATAACGTTTTTCGCTTACAGTGATCCTCCGGCCTCTTTCGAGCAGCTTTCCGTCGGCATACAGATCCAGACTTACTGTCCGATCCCCCTCTCCGTATCCGTTTCTTTCGATAGAGTATCCTTCTATCTCCTCCGGACGGAAAAGATCGGATATGAGTATGGCTAATGATAAAAAGACCCCTGCGGATATCACCGCGACAGCAATTGCCATTTTTTTAATATAATAGTCTCTGGTAAGCTTCGAGCCTGAACCGCCGGGATGCATCAGCAGCTGTTTTTCTCTTACAGATTCCGCTTCCCTTGGGGGAAAATACCGGAGCAGCAGTTCAGCCACAGCATAGAATATACGCATGTTTTATACCTCTATATTCAGTATTCTTTCAGCGATCACGACTCCCGTCAGATAAACAGCAAGTGCCGCAGTCATCAGTATCCGTCCGCCGGTGTTTTCATACAGGACCGAGAGAAAATCCGCGGAGCCTATCTGCAGGTATACAAGGATACCGAAGGGAACAGCTTCCATAATGCGGGTTTCCGTGATCTTAGAGCTCATGGAGACCTCTATCTCTCGTTTCACCTCTATCTTTTCGCTGATATTGGATGCAGCCTGCCGTATTATCCTTGTCATATCTCCCCCGATGCGCTTGGCTGCTTCAAATATTCCTGCAAAATCACTAATATCCGAGATATCTGTATTTTCCGCGAAATCCTTCAGTATATATTCGATCTGCTCGTTATCCCTGAGCCTCGCGGTTATCTTGCGGTATTCGGAAGTGATCCGAGCATCCTCTCCATACATATCCTGCATGTCGTGATAAGCCTCTATAAACGCATTCTCCACCGAATATCCCGCATTCAGGGCGGTACTGACCGACAAGATACTTTCCCTGAACTGCATGCTTAAAAGGCTTCTTTCGGCTTTATCCCTCTGTCTGCGGCGAAACCTGAAATACAGGATGATGCCCGGAAGAAAAACGAGAAAAGCCAGCATGCTTTTATAAAATACGTATGACACCGCTCCGTCGAGCAAGAGCCATTCAGATACAGTCCTTATCATAAAGACCTTTTCGTCTGAGTTTTTCAACATATCTGAGACTGCCGACCTTTTCGAGCTTTCCTGTGATAAGACCATGTTTGTCTTCTCCTTTCTCTGTAAAACCATATATCTGATTCAGCCTGAACTCACCGCCTTCCAGTCCCTGCATTTCGGATATCTCAAGAACCTTGCGGCTGCGGTCTCTCAATCTCCCCAAATGTACTATCACATCTATAGCTGATGCCATCTGGCGTCTGATAGCCGGAAGCGGCAGATCCATGCCCATCAGTACCATTGTCTCTATCCTTGAGAGCATATCCTTTGCGCTGTTGGCATGTCCCGTGCAAAGCGATCCGTCATGTCCCGTGTTTGCCGCCGAAAGAAAATCCAATGCCGCACCGTCTCTGATCTCGCCTACTATGATGCGGTCGGGACGCATCCGGAGTGAGGTTTTTATAAGATCTCTTATAGTGATTTCCTTTAATCCTTCCACATTGGCATTTCTGGTCTCGAGTCTGACGAGATTATCGATCCCTCTTATCTGCAGTTCTGCCGAATCTTCTATGGTAATCAGTCGTTCATCATGAGGGATCGCTTCAGACAATGCGTTCAAAAATGTGGTTTTTCCTGATCCGGTGCCTCCCGAGACGAATATGTTGTATCCGGCTTTAACGAGCTTTTTCAGATAATCTGCCGCTTCGGCCGTGATCGATCCGTATCTTATCAGATCCTTCATTCTTATCGGGTCATCCGGAAAACGTCTGATAGTGAGAATGGGTCCGTTTATGGCGACAGGCTTCATGACTACATTTACTCTGGCACCGTTAGACAGTCTTGCATCAACTATGGGAGATGCTTCGTTTACCACCCGGTTGCTGCCGGCTACTATCTGCTGGATTACGGATCTGAGCTTTTCCTCCGTGTCAAAATGTCTGTCCCATTTTGAGATACAGCCGTCCTTTTCATAAAAGATATCTTCTGTGCCGTTTACCATGATCTCCGTAACGGAAGGGTCTGATATGAGCTCCTCCAGTATGCCGAGTCTTCTTACTTCAAAAAACAGTCCGTCTAAGAGCCGCTCTCTGTCGGTCAGCGAGATGGGGGAGGTTCTGGCGGCCGAATGTATGGCTTCTTTTATGATCTCCCTGACCTCCCTGTCCGATACGTCACGGGACATATCTATCCGCGATATGACATTCTCTTTCAGACGGGTAAAGATTTCATCTGAGCAGCTCTGTCGTGTATTTTCCAATTTCCGTACTCCTTAGATCTGATGTGATATCGTATTTTTCCTGTGTGTCAGGCGGACAGATGGCCTGCATCCTTTCACTCAGCTCGGTTCTGCCTATATATTTCAGGTATGAAATGATCTGTGAAAGCTTCGCCTCCGACACGGGGTCACGTCTTACCGGGACATAGATCCGGTCGCATATCTCCAGTATTTCCTCAAATGAGGGCAGCCAGATCCCGGCATCTATGACTACATTTTTGAATCCCGTGTCGGATGCCGCTTCCAGCATTCTCCGGATATCCCCGGTATTTATCTGAGCTATGTCTCCGGGATTCATTGCAGGCGGC
This sequence comes from uncultured Lachnospiraceae bacterium, assembly GCA_905235585.1. GTDB lineage: Bacteria > Bacillota > Clostridia > Lachnospirales > Lachnospiraceae > NK4A144. Next base: position 5,453 of record CAJOME010000079.1, read on the forward strand.
ACATAGTGGGCTCCCCGCATGGTGCGCACCATGCTTCCCAGACGTACGGCATATTTTTCCCGGGATTCATCTCTCAGAAAGAAAAACAGGTCTGATATATCAGAGTCATAGCTTTCTCCGAACAGCACCGGAAAGCCGGAAACAGCCTCAAGATTCAGATAAAGAGAAGGGGCTTTATCGGACAGTATCTGTGCTGCTGCCATAGAGAGCGTGGATTTCAGGCATCTGCCCACCGGAGAATAAAAACAGTATACGGAACCGGTATCTGCGGCCATTCCGGGATTTACGGGTATGTCGGACTCCGATATCTTCTTCAGGATATCCCTCAATATCACATCCAGAGGCTGCAGGATATCGATATAATACACGTCAGGCTCAGTCCTTTTGGTCGGAGTCTCGGTCAGTACGATGGTCAGCTCTGTGCCGATCTGACGTATCTCATTATTGAAACAGCCCTCATCCGTGAGAAGCAAAGATACGCGGTGATCCGCGGCATATGATCTGAGCTTGTCGTCACGGGTGAAGCCGCAGCAGGATACACCTATGTTTTTATCGCTTATATACCTCAAAAAGCATTCAAGATATGCGGTATCGGAAAAATAAACCGCCATGTCCGATCTCTGTCCGGAAACCATATGTCCTCCTTATTTCAGATATACCAGTACGGGTACGCCCCGAGAAAAAGCGCGAAAGCAAAAGGGAAACGGGTTGCTCTTACGGATGTGCCGGCAGTTTTCATACACAGAAGAAAGAGAATGAGAGAAGCGGCAAATGTCGGCACTGCTATATATATCAGACCGTCTGCCCGTAAATACATGGCAGCGACCATCATGAGCTTTATATCCCCGGCTTTTATACAGCCTAATGCAAAAAAAGGGAAAAATACGGCGAATATAAAGGCTGCCGATGTAAGAGAAGGGATCATATCCGGGACTGCATGGGTCATGATGAGATGTAGTGCGAGTCCGCATGCGGAAGCAATCAGAATGAAGTTTTTGATCTTGGAGCTCACGATATCTGTCAGAGCGCAGATAAAAAGCGTGAACAGAAACAAATATTCTTTCATATTCTGTCATCTCTCTTTGTAAAAGGTGTCCTGTCACTGAAATGTGACAAACGAACTATCAGAAAGTGAATACACTTTACACCGGGTGGTGTCGGTCTGTCAAGAACTATTTTTAAGATTTTAGGATGGGAGGATTTAAAATTGAAATACCCGGTCATCCGATCGGGCATTTCAGGAGAAGGTATTTCTTTCTTATGGGGTACCGTCTTTCAGACGGTATCATGTATTGGGGGTACGTATATAATATACCACCGGGAAAAAGTGTCAACAATTCGCATTTTATACAAGGTTTACGAAATTCGCATTCATTTTTTGTGCAAATGTTCCATTATATGCCGTATACCGGACTGTACTATTTACTGAAGTGAAACAGGGAATCCAGCATACGCAGTGTCTTGAATTCACCCTTTACCTGCATATCTCCGGTCATAAAGGCACGCTGAAAGGTCTCGGCTCCGGCGGTGATATTCATCAGCTTATCCTGATTGATGCGACAGATAACGGTAGGCTTTTCCGTATTGCCGTAGTGCACATCCAGCTCTTCTCCCTTTATTATCACGGACAGAGGCTTCTCTATCTCCTTAACATTTATACTGTAGGTGGCGGAGAAGGACGGATCGGGAGAAAAGTGCTCCTTGAAATCCTTGATCAGCAGATCCTCCACGGAGACACCCTGATTGCCCATCAGAGTCTTAAAATGAGACGTGAGCTCCCGGATGTCTTCCTTTTGTGTCTGTACATATTTGTCATCCGATGCATATATAGACAACTGCTCCGACTCCTGCGGAGTGAGCTCTATCTGAGGCGCAGCGGAAACCATCTGTCTTACCGCCTGATTGGAGGCAGGCAGCGAGACGGTTTTCTGTGAAATGGTCCGGTAGATATTTTCGGCCTTCTTTTCTATCAGAGAGGCGAAGTCCTCATTGAGTTCAAAGGATACCGTATCCTGTACGTATCCGCATATACCGGAACAGGGTTTGCCGCCGAGGATCTCCCAGGCCTGGGTCAGATCCAGCTTTCCCTCGCGTTCGCCGTATGTAGTACTCATTACGACGGGACACATATATATCTGCGCGATACGTTCCTTATTGCCGTAGAGCCAGACCGCATCCAGAAACTCTGCCATCAAACCTCCTGTGCCGTGCCATTCCACGGTAGAAGCCAGTATGATGCCGTCACATTCGCTTACAGTGGTCGCAAGGGAAGATATGTTGCGCTTTTCCTCATACAGATTGTATCGGGTGACCTTTACGTTTATATCCTCCAGTACAGCCTGCATACGCGTGATGACTGTATTGGTGGGGTCGCCTACTATACCGCGTCCGCCGTAATAAATGTTTATCTTCATAGTTTGATCTCCTCAGCCAGAGCCTTCAGCTCTTCGGCAGACGGTGAGCCCGGCTTCCAGCCTATGATCTGTCCGTCATCCTTGTATCGGGGGATGAGATGGACATGGAAATGAAATACTGTCTGACCCGCGGTCTCGCCGTTGTTCTGTACTATGTTGTAGCCGTCTGCGTTTAGCTTTTCGGTAAGAGCCGTCACGGTTTTTTTGGCAAGAACGGCAGCCTTTCCAAGCAAAGCATCAGGTATCTCATACAGATTAGCATAGTGCTCCTTAGGCAGGATGAGAGCGTGACCTCTTGTAGCGGGACCTGCATCTAGGATCACCGTGAAGTCGTCGTCTTCATATATTATATTTGTATCGAAGACATGATTTGCCAGCTTGCAGAAAATACAATTATCGTCCATGTTACTTATCCCCTTTCTCACATATATCCGTGATGACACTGACTATATTTGAAACAGCCTTGTTTTCGGAGGCCTTTGACATGGCATCCGCATAAGACAGCCTGTTTTCGTATACCTCATCGATCGCTGACAGCAGAGAGGCCGTATTCATGTCCTCTTCGTGCAGGACCTTACTGTAGCCGTTCCCTGCAAAATCCTCCGCGTTAAGGATCTGGTCTCCCCTTGATCCGCCCGTACCCAGAGGGATCAGCAGGTTAGGCTTGTGCAGAGCCAGCAGCTCGAATATGGCGTTGGAGCCGGCTCTTGATACCACGATATCAGCCAGCGCGTAAAGGTCGGCCAGCTCCTCAGATATATACTCATACTGCATGTATCCGTTCATGCGGTTAAGGGAAGGATCGGTCTTTCCCCTGCCGCACAGATGTATCACATTGTATTTTCCGACAAGCTCCGGCAAAGCAGCCCGTATAGCCTCGTTTACACGCTGTGCACCCTGAGACCCTCCGATAACCATGAGAAAAGGATAGTCTCCCCCACGCATACCGAGGAACTGCCTGGCTCTTACCGCGTCACCTTCAAGAAGAGATGCTCTTATGGGAGATCCGGTAAAGACACCCTTTCCTTCGGGCAGCATTGAGACGGTGTTTCTGAAGGAGCAGCAGATCCTGCGAGCCGAGCTGTATGACAGCTTATTCGCCAGTCCCGGTGTCATGTCAGATTCGTGTATCACGACGGGTATACCCAGCGAAGCAGCAGCCTTTACCACGGGAACCGCTACAAATCCGCCCTTGGAAAACACTATATCGGGAGAGGTGTCCTTAAATATATGCCTTGCCTCAAAAAAGCCCTTTATCACACGGAACGGATCCGTAAAGTTTTTCACATCAAAATAACGGCGGAGCTTGCCGGTCGATATCCCGAAATAATTGATCCCCCCGTATGCTTCTACCAATGACTTTTCT
>CAJOME010000080.1 GCA_905235585.1 uncultured Lachnospiraceae bacterium
ATATGCGCCATGACATAGGCAAGGCAATAGATGAAGTAAGGTGACAAAGTATTAAGGAGACAGGGAAATGAGATCTAACAGACTGACAAAGAGGATAGCAGGTGTCGTTCTGGCGGCGGCTTTGGCATTTACGGCAGTTCATACAGTGTCGGTATACGCAGAGGAGAATGTCGAAGGCGAGGCGGAAGCCGAGGGTGCTGAAAGCTCGGAGGAGGTAGACGCGGCAGAGCTGCTGGCAGCGGAGGACGGAGCAGCGGCCGGGGGAGAGATGGTCACTCCCGGAAACATAATCGCGAATAACGGGATGTATATAGCGAATTCCTTTCCGGACTCTTATCTTCCATCGGGATTCAGAAAGCAGACTGTAGCCTATCAGGGTCAGAATATAGAGCTTGCATATATGGACGCTTCAAACGGAGCCGTAACGCTTGCTTATCTTACAGATGCGTCGGGTTCCTTCGGAGATTTCTATCTGTGTGACACGGCGACTGCCACGATGTCGGATTATGTGAGATTTGAAGGTGGAAATGATCATTTTATCATTGTGCTCAATCCGGGTGCGGTGGAGGTACCTGATGGTTTCGTGCCGGCATCACTTACCGTAAACGGCAAGTCGGTATCCGCATGGACGTATTCGGATACGGCACCGTCTTCCGATTCAAAAGATGATGAGAAAAAGGGTCTTTTTGGTTTCCTCGGAAGCATAGGGACAGTAAAGGCATATGCCGGTGAGCTTGACCTCGGTGTAGGCGCGGGAGCAGACACGGATATGGGAGGAGATGCAGGAGTGGGATCGGCTCCCACGGTAGATGCAGCTCCGGCAGCCGATCCGGCTGAGGGTGTCGATACGGCGGCTCCGGCTGACACTGCGGCGGTTACTGATACGGCAACATTTGATACCACCGCGGCGGATCAGACCGCAGGTATGCCTGCCTCTGAAAATTCAGTCTCTGATTTTTTCCTTGTATACGGGATAGATCAGTCGGGGAGTCAGGGCTTCTATCTTTTTGATTCCGTAGGGCAGACCTATACGAGATATGTCGCTCTCGGAGCCGGTGAGTCTGATGAGCTGGCAGCGGCAAAGAAGAGCGCAAGGACGAGACTCTTTATCATAGCGGCTCTTGCGGTACTTTCCCTGATACTTCTCATCATAGTGGTAAACATGGCACTTTCGGGAAGAAAGCCGGATGATGATTATTATGATTATGATGATGATTATGAGGCTATGAAGAAGAGAGTCGAGAAGAAGTCAAAGAGAACATCGTCGCCTAAGAGGAAGGATGACTACGATGATTACGGCGACTATGAAGATGAGGACTATGAAGATGAAGAAGAGGATGTAAAGGTATACAGCAAAAAGCCGGAGCGCACATCCAGAAGAAGTGCGGAGGATGACTGGGAGGCCGAGGAGGATCTGCAGCCCAGACCGGCAAGAAAGGCACCGTCACAGGATATTGATCTGGATGACGACTTTTCATTCGACTTTATTAAAAAATAAGAAAGATACAGGTGGGTGATAAAGTGGACAGGTATGATATCTGTATAATTGGCACGGGACCTGCCGGTGTATCTGCGGCACTTACAGCTAAAAACAGGAACAAGAGCATCCTGCTGATCGGGAAAAAGGATCTTTCAAATAAGGTGATCAAGTCGCATAAGATCCTGAACTATCCGGGATTCCCCGATATAACGGGTACCGATCTCGTAAAGGCTATGAGAGAGCATCTGGATAAGATGGGCATAGAGATCACAGAGGAGCAGGTAACAAACGTATTCGCAATGGGTGAATACTTTGCCATCCAGTGCGCGAAGGAGATGTATGAAGCAAAAAGCGTGATACTTGCGACGGGTGTGATGCCCGGCAGACTTCTTCCGGGAGAGGAGATGTACCTCGGTAACGGAGTGAGCTACTGTGCTACCTGTGACGCTGCTCTCTATAAGGGGAAGGAAGCCACCGTACTCGGATACTCGTCTAAGGAAGAGGGTGAGGCGGCATTTCTTGCCGAAGTGGCTGACAGGGTATATTATGTACCGGTCTATCCCGATGAGGTGGGGCTTAAGGATCCGAAGATAGAAGTCATAAGAGGTATACCCAAAGAGATAAGGAGAGCTGACGGGAAGAGCACGCTGGTACTTGATGGACAGGAGATAGTATCAGATGGTATATTTGTACTCAGAGATTCGGTCTCTCCCGGACAGCTGGTGCCGGGACTTGAGACCGAAGGGGCACACATAAAGACCGAAAGGGATATGTCCACAAGCATAAAGGGACTGTATGCCGCAGGAGATATCACCGGGACTCCGTATCAGGACGCAAAGGCGGTCGGCGAGGGAAATGTAGCGGCGATATCGGCAGCTGCATACCTGAGCGGAGCAGCAAACTAAGGGGGTATTTGCAATGGTTAATGTAGTAGGTTCCGACAAGTGGTCGGATATTGAGACTAAGGACGCAGCCGTGATAGATTTCAATGCGACATGGTGCGGTCCCTGCAAAATGATGACACCCGTACTTGAGGAGCTGTCGGAAGAATATGCGGGAAAGGTTGATTTCTACGCGATAGATGTAGATAAGAATCCGGAGCTTGCAGAGAGATTCTCTGTCATGAGTATACCTAATCTGGTGCTCTTAAAGAAAGGGGAGCTGGCAGACAGGTCGGTCGGATTTAAGCCGAAGGATGCGCTAAAGGTCTGGATAGATGCTAAGCTGTAAGCCTTAATACTTGCCGAGTTTTATCTTGAGTATCCTGCGGAGCGAGTCATTGACACGCTCCGCTTCTATCTGTCCTGACGATGCGGCAGAGAGCACCGCGTTATAAGCCTCATGGAAATCCGCAGGCATGAGGATGATATCGGCTCCGGCATCTATAGCGGCTATGGCAGCCTCTCCGGAGTCAGGATATATGCCTGTCACGGCACCCATATTCATAGCATCCGTGATTATCACACCGTTAAAGCCCAGCTCATTTCTTAGGATATCGGTGAGCATGATCCTTGACAGGCTGGTCGGAGTGTCATCTCCGGTGACCTCACGGCAGGTTATATGCGATGCCATTATCATGCGGGCATCGCTTAAGGCGGCATTCTGAAAAGGAACCAGATCCGCCTCCATCAGCTCTTCTTTTGACCTTGTCTGGTAGACTGCCTCGGCATGAGTATCACCCGGTACGCTGCCGTGTCCCGGATAATGCTTGAAGCAGGCGGTGACACCTGAATCCTGCAGACCTGACGCAAACTGCCAGGAAAACTTTGATACTGTCTCGGGATCGGATCCGAAGGATCTGTCAGCGATTATGCTTTCGGCTGTGTCATCAAGGACATCTGCTACCGGGGCGAGGTCCAGGTTGAAGCCAAGAGGCTTGAGATAATTACCGATAGTCTCACCTGCGACATATGCCTTATCTATATCTCCGGAGGCTCCTATATCGGACATGGATCCTACTTTTTCCACCTCAAAGCTTTCGTTTGAGGCAACTCTCACTACCTTGCCGCCCTCTTCATCGACAGACAGAAAAGGAGCTATACCGCAGGCATCAATGATATAAGAAGAGGTGTTTGAAAGCATCTCCTTGGTCTGATCGGGATCCTCGAGGTTTTGGGCAAAGTATATGAGGCCTCCCACGGGATACTCGGTCAGAGCGTTCTTTGTGGTCTCTCCTGCCCTTGTGACTACATCCATGCCCGTGATCTGTTCCGGTGTCACGATGAAGAGCTGTGCCACCTTTTCCTCGAGAGCCATGTGGTTGATGAGCATCTCTATCTCTGCGTCGGTATCGACAGGAGCTTCGTTTTCAGAGACCTCGTTATCCGAAAGTACCGATGTGTCCACATCGGCATAATCATCAGAGATGGTCTCCTTTTGGACTCTTACCCATATATCGCCGTCTTCGGAGGCTTCTTCCGTGGGCTCCTCGGCGGCGACGATCTCCGGCTCCGGTTTCTTTTCAAAGAAGCTTTTGATGTCAGTATTATCCAATACATAGTTGACACCCATGTAGCCGCCGAAACCGATGATGCCGATCACAAGTATGGTCAGTATGGAAGCGAATATACGCTGGATGATTATTCGGCTGTGGCGTTTTTTTCTACCCATGACCAATATATTGTATTATAATAGGGAGAAATGTCAACATATAGAACTGCAAACAGAAATCGGAGATGAGGAAATGCGTATAGGACAGGGATATGACGTACACAGGCTTGCCGAAGAGAGAAAGCTCATAATAGGCGGCGTGGACATACCATATGAGAAGGGGCTGCTCGGACACTCGGATGCCGACGTGCTGCTCCATGCGGTGATGGATGCGCTGCTGGGAGCGGCAGCTATGGGGGATATAGGAAAGCATTTTCCGGATACGGATGACAAGTATAAAGACGCTGACAGCATGAAGCTGCTGGAGGAGGTAGGCAGGATGCTTGACGAGCGCATGTATTTCATTGAGAATATCGACGCGACGATCATAGCGCAGGCTCCGAAGATGAGACCCTACATAGATGAGATGAGGAGCAATATAGCCGGTGCTTTAGGCATAGATATCGATCAGGTGAACGTCAAGGCGACGACGGAGGAGCATCTTGGATTTACCGGGAGAGAAGAGGGGATATCGGCTTCTGCTGTATGCCTGCTTGCTTCACCGGAAGAGTACTCATATGATATACAGGCGGCAGGATGTCCCGGAGCCGCGTGCTGCCCCAGACGTGCAGCATTTTAACAGTGTCGCAGTTATGGATGCAGATGGGCAAATCCGGTTGCTGTGAGCACCTGAGGTGTGAACAGTAACAGAACCGCTGCTATTCGCAGCCTGACGGCTGTAATAATGTGGCTAATCTGCCTGAGTATATGGTAATATATACGGAGCCGAAGATATGCAGCCAAAGGTTTCGATAAGAAGCTGAAAGGAACGGAGTAATAAAGGATATGAGTGAAGAAAATCAGCTGTTCAGAAAGAAAAGTATAGACAGCATATCCGCGCCTGAGGAGATAAACGAATACATCAGGGTGGTAGGGATCAATGTGTGGATAATACTGGTTGCAGTGGTTGTGCTTCTGTCAGGAGTACTGGTGTGGGCCGCATTCGGGAGACTGGAGACCAGGGAGAAGACAAGGGCGGTCGTGTCGAACGGGGCAGCATTGTGCTATCTTACCGCTGATGTCGTGAAGGAAGTGACGACCGAAAATGTGATAAAGATAGGGAACAAGCAGGCTGATGTGGTGTATGTCTCCGATGAGCCGGTGACCGCCGGCAGCGTATACAGTGAAAGGGATCTGACGGAGCTGGGACTTGATCAAAAGGAGAAAGTTTACGCCGTTTCCTCGGAGATAAATCTTTCCGACGGCACCTACAATGCCGAGATAGTCGTGGAGAGTATCCATCCCATGGAATTCGTGACTAATTAGGAGAGATACCGGATGAATAATAAGATCAAAGTGCCTTTAAGCAAAAAAACAGCCAAGGTGCCCGTAGTCATGCAGCTCGAAGCACTGGAGTGCGGTGCGGCATGTCTGTGTATGGTACTGGCCTACTACAATAAGTGGATACCTCTCGAACAGGTCAGATCTGACTGTGGAGTATCCAGAGACGGCTCCAAGGCAAAAAACATACTCATAGCCGCGCGGAGCTACGGACTGCAGGCAGATGGCTATCGTTTCGAACCCGATTCCCTCAGGGAACAGGGATTATTTCCCTGTATAATACACTGGAACTTCAACCATTTCGTGGTACTGAACGGCTTTAAGGGGGACTATGCCGTGATCAACGATCCGGCAAGAGGTACCGTAAAGGTTCCGATGGAGGAGTTTGACAAGGCGTTTACAGGCATATGCCTTATGTTTGAGCCTGACGAGGATTTCAAGCCGGAGGGACACAGGCGCAGTATCTTTTCCTTTGTGCGGGACAGGATGAAGGGAGCTATGGTTGCCACCGTATTTGTGATAATGGTGACTGTGATCTCATCCTTGATGGATATCATATATCCGGGGTTTTCCAGAGTATTTGTAGATCATCTGCTGACCGGACGCAATACGCAGTGGCTCTTTCCGTTCATCGCGGCACTTTCCGTGTTTACCTTTGTGCAGATAGTCGTAACGGCTATACAGGAGATATATCTGCTGAAGATAAACGGCAAGCTCGCCATAGCCGGAAATACCTCATATATGTGGAAGATATTGCGTATGCCGGTGGAGTTTTTCACACAGAGGATGTCCGGGGACATACAGCAGAGACAGATATCAAACGCGCAGATTGCAGCCACTCTCGTAAACCAGTTTGCCCCGCTCGTCATACATTTCTTTATGATGGTCTTTTATCTCGTGGTGATGGTCAGGTACAGTCTGCCGCTCACCGTGATAGGACTGGTATCCATAGCGGCAAATGCGGTGATATCGCACATAATATCCGCAAAGCGCGTCAATATCACAAGAGTGCTGTTCAGAGACCAGGGTAAGCTCGCCGGAGCCACGACAAACGGTATAGAGCTGATAGAGACACTCAAGGCATCGGGAGCCGAAAACGGATTCTTTGAGAAGTGGGCTGGCTATCAGGCAAGCGTCAATACCCAGCAGGTGAAGTACTACAATATAGATCACTACCTCGGCATGCTGCCTTCGTTTGTATCCATGATAGCCTCCAATGCCGTGCTCATCTCCGGGGTGTATCTTGTGATGAAGGGACAATTCTCCATAGGTATGATAATGGCGTTTCAGACCTATCTGCTGGGCTTTACGGCACCTGCCGATGAGATGATCAGCACCGGACAGATCATACAGGAGATGCGTACTCAGATGGAGCGTATCGATGACGTGATGAAATATCCGGTCGATCCGGCATACAGGGAGGATAAGCTGGATGACAATGCCGATTATGCCAAGATAAGCGGCAGGATCGAAATGAAGCATGTGACCTTCGGATATTCCAGGCTGGAGCCCCCGCTGATAAAGGACTTTAATCTTGACGTAAAGCCCGGGGACAGCATTGCCTTCGTGGGAATGTCCGGCTGCGGCAAATCAACGCTTTCAAAGCTTTTATCGGGATTGTACCAGCCATGGGAGGGGGAGATACTCTTCGACGGCAGGAAGATGACGGAGCTGGACAGGGGAGTGTTTACGGGGTCGCTCGCCGTAGTGGATCAGGACATCATACTCTACGAAGATACCATAGCCAACAATATAAAGATGTGGGACAGCTCCATAGAAGACTTTGAGATGATACTTGCCGCAAGAGATGCCCAGATACACGATGATATCATGGATAGAGACAAGGGCTACGATCATGTGCTGAGTGAAGGCGGCAAGGACTTTTCGGGAGGACAGCGTCAGAGACTTGAGATAGCAAGAGTGCTTGCCCAGGATCCGACGGTCATAATACTGGATGAGGCTACCAGTGCTCTGGATGCAAAGACAGAGTATGAGGTGGTACAGGCTATAAAGAACAGGGGGATCACCTGTATTGTGATAGCGCACAGACTGTCCACAATAAGGGACAGCAACGAGATCATAGTCATGGATCACGGGGAGGTCATGGAGCGTGGTACGCATGATGAGCTTTACGCAAAAGGCGGTCTGTATACACAGCTTGTGACTAACGAATAGGAATATGTAAAGATGGCTGGATGGTTTGACGAACAGATAAAACAGAGGAAAAAGACCGACGATACACGGTTCAGGGAATCCTTCGCGCGCATGGCGGCTTCCGTCATGGGTAAGAAAGCCGTCGTCTCGATGGCAGACAGCGAGATACTGGCACAGAACGCCATAGAAGATATACTCAAGAGCTTTCATCTGAAGGGCAGAGAGATACCTGACAGGATAAAGAATGCTGACGAAAGACTGGAGTATGTACTGAGACCTCACGGCATCATGCACCGTATGGTAAAGCTCACCAAGGGATGGTACAGGGATGCGGTAGGATCTATGCTTGCCGTGAGGAAGGACGATGGCACCATGGTCGCCCTGCTTCAGGATGAGATATCGGGATACAGGTATTTCGATACGCATGAGGGTATATATAAGAAGATAGACTCGAAAAACGAGAGTATGTTTGATGAAGAGGCGATGTGCTTTTACAGGTCTTTCCCGCTCAGACCGATGGACTTAAAGGATTTTATTATATATATATTCCGCTCGGTATCTCCGATGGATCAGATCATGATGATCGCGGCCACTATAGGTGTGTCGCTTGTAGGACTGCTGCTTCCGGTATTCCAGAATGTACTGTTTTCCAAGGTGGCACCCAAAGGAGATCTGCAGGTGCTCATAGCGGCAGCGGGATTCTTTGTGGCATATTCGATATCGCTGACACTTATATCCATAGTCAAGGTGACAGTATTTGACCGTATCATGAACAAGACGGACTTTTCGGTAAGGGCTGCGGTGATGATGAGGGTGCTCTCGCTGCCGGCGGATTTCTTCAGGAAATACGGTACCGGAGAGCTCGCACAGAGAGTAGAGTATGTGAGCTCGCTGAGCCAGAGCATAATGACAGTCATTTATTCCACGGGTCTGACTGCGATATGCTCTCTGGTCTATGTAGTACAGATAAGAAGCTTTGCGCCCGGACTGATGTGGCCTGCGATAGGCATCATCATCTTAAATATCCTTATGACCGTGATCCTGTCGGTGCTGGCGCTTAACAGAGAGAGAGAAAGGATGGAGGTCGATGCCAAAAACAGCAGTCTGGTCTATGCCATGATATCGGGTCTGCAGAAGATAAAGCTGGCCGGAGCCGAAAAAAGAGCGTTTACAAGATGGGCAGACAGCTATTCGGAGGTGGCTGAGCTTGAATACGACCTGCCGTGGTACCTGAAGCTGAGAGGTACGCTCACCTCCGCTGTGAGGCTTGTCGGTGTGATAGTGCTTTATAGCTGTGCCGTCAGTACCGGAGTCAGTACTGCGGACTATTTTTCTTTTAATACGGCACTATCGTGCGTATTTATCGCCTGTTACGGTCACCTGGACATTTGGGGTGATGGATTTCGCGTTAAAAGTTAGAGGTGGA
>CAJOME010000081.1 GCA_905235585.1 uncultured Lachnospiraceae bacterium
GTGCGCAGAATATGATGTTTTCCCTGTCACGTATCGCCCTGATCATGACCCTGCCCTCCCGGCAAGCGCTTTAACACGTTTTACGACATATGCCGCCTGAGCACTGTATAAGAAAAGCAGTACCAAAAGGATAAGTGCGCATACCGCACATGCCGTGTACTCCGCAGTATCAGACTTTACGCCATACATGGTGACACCTCCCGCTATGAGCACGAGGATATATCCGGCAATATCCCTCTTTATGTCAACCTCGAGCCTTACATGTCTCACGGTCAGCGCGTACGCTATCGCAAACATCGTAAAATAAGATATCAGCGTAGCAAAAGCCGCCCCGACGGCTCCAAATGCGCTTATCGCCGCCGCATTCAATATTATGTTAACTACAGCCCCCACGCCCGTAGCTATCCCCATGCTCCGCCCGTCCTTATGCGCGAGGCAGATAGAGCCAAGATATCCCTCGAGCGCACCGAAGATCACGGAAATGAGAAGTGGGGGAACCATTATCCACGCTTCATAAAAACCCTTCCTGAACATAAATGCCGCAAGCGGTCTGAGCACCAGCAGTATGCCGGTACAGCCCGTCAGCATCACAGCGTTGTAGAGCTCAAAGAGCTCTCCGAAAAACCTGCCGCTGTCCTCCTCCCTGTACTCCTTTGTGGCGGACATCTGAAAGCTCTGCGCAAATATCCTCTGAAACACGGTGAGTATCGCGGGTATCTTGTATGCCACACCATAGAGACCATTCTGTACGCTCCCGAACATAAAAAGTATAAAATATCTGTCTATCGCGTTATTTGCCCATGACGCAGTGGAATAAAGGAGCATCCCCCTGCCGTAGCGGGTCATCTCCGTCCTGAGCCCCCTATCTTCATCCTCCTTAAGCAGGGTCTCTCCGTGCAGCAGCCTGTACATGATCACGAATGAAATACAAAATGCCGCTATCTGGGAAAACAGATAGCCGTAAAGCCCCATCTTAAATACCAGAAGGAATAAAATATTGGATATGATCGTGATGACCGTGCAGCATATGGAGCCGGTTATCATTATCTCTACCTGCTCCGAGCCCTGCGCATAGAGCAGCATAAACTCATATATGGCATTACATGCAAAAAGAAGCGCAAAAATAAGGATATGACCCCTGTACTCTGCTCCCGTGCCTGAGGCACTCATTGCAAGAGCCATCGCAAGACATACCGCGGCAGTAAGTAAAGCCGAGCGCAGTACATGCCTCAGTCCGCTGCGCAGGATCGAGCCTCTTTTGCCGCTGTATTCTATCCCGTATCTCAAAGCCGCCTCGCCCGCATTTAAGGAAAGCAGCGGTACGAGCAGCAGCAGCGTGGTCTGCATCACATCCGCTATACCGTAGTCGGACTCGGACAGGACATTCGTATAGAGCGGCACAAGCAGGAATACCAGCAATTTGGAAGCCATGTTGCTGACGGTAAAAAGTGACATATTTTTAAGCAGATACCTGCTCCTGCTCATCAGCGGCTCCTGCTTTTTAAGACTGCCCATACACCGCCTCAGTCTCCGTATCCTCCGCTTCTTCTATCGCCGAAGCGCCGCTATAGACTGTGACCAGCAGGAAGATAAGCACCGGGGTGTAATCCGCCCACATCAGATCCATATCTATAAATGACTCAAAGAATATCGCAAAGACCGCCGAAGCAGCTATATGCGTATAGGTGCTGACCATCACTCTGTCTCTGAGCTCGATCAGCCTTCTGATGATAAGAAACGCGGATATGATAAATACGATGACCCCATGCACTATCAGTATGTCATACATAGCGTTGTGCATATTGTATTCAAAAAAACTCTTAAGCTCATAGCCCGAGCCGATACCGAGGAGCGGCTGCTCCACAAGCATATACCACACCTCTGTCCAGATATCCTCCCTGCCGGAGAATATGTCCTTATAGAATATAGGCATACGCGCGTTGTATCCCGTCTTTGACAAAGAGACATATGCCCATACGAAGAGCAGCGAGCCGAATACCGCAAAGGCGGATATGAAAGCAAAGGTCTTTTTATGCTTCTCGGGTCTCCACAGCATAAAAAACAGGAAGAAGCAGATAAAGAAAAATAAAGCGGAAAAGGCTCCTCTTGCCAGATGCCACATCACAAGCGTCCCCGTTCTTAAGAGGGTAAGCACTACAAAATATCCGAGTATCTCCTTCTTCTTTGCGAAAAATACGATAAGGATAAGCGCCGCGAACATCGTAAACACCGTGTAGGTCGCGCCGGTATTCGTATTATAAGAAAACTCCATGTCATGTACGAACCATATGCCGTACATTATAAGGAAGAATACCGCAAGGGTCCTGTACTGCGCCTTCGTAAACCTGATATACGGCGCCATGTAGAGCATCAGCAGAAAGTCCGCAAGCACCAGTATGCAGCCCTTATTGGAATCAATGATAAAAAGATTGATGACAGCGATGATAAGTGCAAGCAGCATCGCAAACAGCGCCGTATCCCTGCCCTTTAGACGGCTTACCCAGTCTATGTTTATAAAAAAAAGTAGGGTAAGAGCCGCAAAAATGATCAGGGAATTATATCTTTCCGTCACATGGTAAAACCACGGAGACACCCATGTACCGCCGAAGAATATCATCATTATGACTATAGGTATCCAGTTCAGCGCTCTGCCTGAAGTCTCTGCAGCTTTTTGGTAAGCTCCGACGCTCTTTTCTTCCATGATGTGTTTTCCTTATCCAGATTTACTATAAGACGGGTGTGATTGTCGCCTTTAAGCAGGCTCTCTATCTTGGACGCTATCTCATCAATATCATCGGGATCGTATATGATATCTTCGGGCTCGGTGTTCTTTATGACACTCAATGCTCCGCACCTGGCGGATATAAGCACGTCCGCATCCGAAAGCAGCGCTTCTATCGGGGCAAGCCCGAAGGTCTCAAACACGGAATTCTGTATGAAGAGCTTGTTCCTGTGATATTCACGCATGAGCTCCCTGTGGGAGATGATGCCGAGATCGCGTACAAACGGATACCTGTTTATCGTTTCGCTGTCGGCTCCGGTGGCTCCTGCGACCGTGAGAGTGATGCCAAGCTCCTTATCGTTCAGTCTCTCCACTGCCCTGCATATATTCAATATCCTTTTCCTCGGCATACCTCCGCCTACGGATATGATCCCCTTTTCGTTTCTCTCATCGGCAGTAGACTGCTCCTTCAGGATACTCCAGTCGATCCCGTTGGTAACATGCGATATCTTATGCGCGTATCCGGGATGCCTTTCCTTCAGCCACTCCTCAAACTGCCTTGATACCGCGAGTATCAGATCCGCCTCCTTCATCATGATACGCTCGTCACGAGCCATCCTCTCATCGGGCACATGATTTATCTCATTCTCGTATTCCACTGCGCCATGCATAAGATAAGCGGATTTTTTTCCAAAAAGCCTTCCTATCCTGATAGCCCATATATTCTGTCTGGAATGCCCCGAGATAAAGAGTACCGACGCTCTCGGTATCTTTAAGCACATCTCAATAAGCCTTGCCGCTTTGTGCCTGGCATGGATGTACTCTGTTCCCTTCGGCAAGGATCTGATGTAATACTTTGTTACAAGAGCCGGACCGGTTCCGCTGTAATGATCCCCGATTACAAGTATCATAGGGTGATTATACCACATACACCGGCAGGTGCATAATATTTGCGCTCTTACACGGCCGGGCGATCAAAACCAGCCAAAGGGCGGGTTTTGTTATATCACATACAATGGCAGGTGCATAATATTTGCGCTCTTACACGGCTGGGCAATCAAAACCAGCCAAAGGGCTGGTTTTGTTATACCACATACACCGGCAGGTGCATATTATATCCCTGTAATCCCGTAACGAAACCCTGGAGCAGTAAATTTATAAGCATCTAATGCGACAGCATCCGGTGGCAAAAAGAAAAGACTGCCCATACATTTAATGTGTAGACAGTCTAAACTTAATGACATTGATCATACGGCGCGGCTGTTTTTGATTCAGTCAGGACATTATCAGATGATATCTGTTATACCGTAGCCTGTAGCGGCAGCAAACTGCTGTCCGCAGATAGCGCAGGTATAAAGATCCTTCTGCACTTCTGCAAGGATATCGGAATCGCCGTAAAACTCAGCCTGATTGGTATTTCCGCATTTCGGACACTTGATGATGCAGCCGTATGAGAAGGTACCGGGGATTTCCTGCTTGAACCCTCCTCCTATGCTGTCTATCTGCTCCTGTGTAAGCTTCTTGTCCTTAAACTTGTCTGAACTTGGCATTTTCTATTCCTCCTTTGGTTTGATTGATGTTTTCTATTTATTTTATACGAAAAAAAACAAACATACCACTATTATCTGTACATGAAGAATTGACGGTAGAGTGTCTTTATTGTTATAATGGCTGCACACTTGTAATATCTTTATAAGTGTTATGCGTTGTATCCTGTAAACATACTGTGCTCATATTTGAAGGAATCATGCTATGTCTGACGAGAAAACGGAATTAGAAAAAAGAAATATGTCAAGACTCTCCAATCAGGAGTCAAACAAGCTTACAAAAGAGTGCATACAGACTGCCCTTATACATCTGCTTGCGACCGAAGATCTGGAGAAGATAACCATAAGCAAGCTCGTTAAAAAAGCCGGTGTCTCCAGGACTGCTTTTTATAATAATTATGCTTCAAAGGAGGATGTGCTGAAAGCCATCTCCTCGCAGCTTCAGACGAATATGCTGCGTCTGACCGGAGAGATCTTCCAGAAAGACCATCGCAGGAGGGCATATACGGAGCTGTTTCAGACTGTAAAGGATCACACTCTGGATTTTAAGATGCTGACTATGTCCACAAATGCGATAGATAGTTTTTGTGATATAACTTCGCCTTTATTCCATAATCCGTATCCTGACGTACCGCCCAATATCCGCTATATCGTAGTCGCATGGGCCGGCATGATAAGAAACATCCTGCTTAACTGGTTTGTTGTAGGTATGAAGGAAGATATCCCATCCATGGTATCACTGTGTATGAATCTCTCATCGGATATGGAAAGAAAGATAAATGCCATTGATCCCAAGTTTATCGGGCAAGCGTGCAGTATCCTGGCAGACTACTGATCCTGTCAGACTGCATCCTGATACAGCGTATCTTAAATAACCGGATCAAATGCTTGCCTGCTCACCTGACAGCACGTGCCGAAAAAGCCTCGACCCGGCTCATATCTGCTCATTCTCCTCAGAGCCGGCTCCATCAGCCTTGTCCTCAGCCTTGTCGGCAGTCTTCTCCGCCTTATCAGCAGCTTTGTCCTCAGCCTTGTCGGCAGCCTTCTCAGCCGACTTCTTCTCAGTCTTCTCAGCCGCATCCTCAGCCTTGTCAGCAGCCTCAGCCGCATCCTCTTCTTCGAGCACGCGTTTAGCCTCCTCATATTCCTCAGGAGTGCCGAAGGACAGATATCTCTCCATCTCAAAGCACTTGACTCTTCTTCCTCCCTTGATGAGCTCATTAAGCACACCGCTTATAAAGAGCTCCGAGTCTCCGTTATGCTTGATATATTCCTCAGCGGACTCAAGGAACATGGACACATGCCTGAAGCCGTACGAGCCGGTGATAGCATTCTCGCTTATGACCTGCTTCTCCGCTACCTCAGACGCAAAGCCCTTTTCATTAAGCTTCACATAGCTGTACTTGTCGGAGTCCGACTTGAAGGTCAGCAGGGAGGCATCAGCTCCGTGGGCATCGTTCTCGTAGTATTCCAGCATAGCCTGCGACTCAAACAGCAGATCGCAGTCCGTGATGATGACCGGCAGATCGTTCTTTACAGCCTTTGCGCCCTCCACAGCGGTGAGCACGGGTCCGTTCAGCACCCTGGGCAGGATGACCACCTTTGCATCCGGATAGCATTGCTTTATCCTCATGTCTATGTTGTATTTACTCACGTGCTCCTTTTGCACGACGAATATCAGACGGTCATACTTTATCTTTCCTACCAGAGAGTCGGCTGCTCGCTTGAAGAACGGCTCTCCGTCTATATCTATCAATGGCTTGGGCATATTAAAGCCCTCACCTGAAAATCTCGATCCCATGCCGGCCATGGGGAAGATGAGGTTTACCTTGGCCTCCTCTTTCTTCCTGTCATTCAGCTTCTTGACCTCCAGGTTGACCCTCTGCTCCTGTCTGAGACGGCTTCTCTCCTGCCTTACCCTTGCTTTCGCCCTGAGTCTGTCAAGGATCAGGTAGAAGGTGGGCAGCAGTACCAGCGTCAGTATCATGGAGACTGAGAGTCCTCCGACTATGACGCCTGCCATGCTCTTCATGGTTTCGGTATTATTCGTCCATCCTAAGGCCACAGGCACCATGGAAATGACCGTAGTCAACGTCGTCATGAGTATGGGACGCAGTCTGCTGCTGCCGGAATCAACGAGCGCATCATAGGTACTCATGCCCGCATTCTGATTCTGTATGGTCTGATCAATAAGGATGATACCGTTATTGACGACTATGCCGGCAAGCATCAGGACACCCATGAGTCCAACCATGGATACCTTCATCCTGCCTAAAAGCAGGAAAAGTATGGATCCAATGCCTGCAAAGGGCAGACACATCATGATGAGGAGTGAGTCCGCTATAGACTCAAACTGAACCGTCATGACGAAGAATACGAGGAATACGGCTATGAATATTGCCTTACCTAAAGACGAGAACTCCTCTCGCATCATCCTTGCCATGGTATTCTCGGCGAAGCTTACATCTCCTTCAAACTCCATGTCGGCAAAAGTCGCATCCAGCTCCTCCACCACAGCATCATGCGACTCCGTAGTCATGGTGGTACTGATCTCATTTATGAAAAGTCCGTCTCTTCTCTTTACGACCTGCGGAGCCGAGGTAAGGCTGACCTGTCCCACCTCGGTAAGAGGTACCGTGACTCCGCGTGAGTTCGTAAAGGTCATTGCCTCAAGATCTCCGATATTTTTGAAGAATTCATCGGGATACTCCACCTTAACCTCATACGTAGTATTATCTATGGTCACATCCGTAGCCTTACTCCCCGTCATGTTCACATATACGAGGCTTGCGAGCTGCTGCGCGGCAAAGCCCCTTGCGGATGCAAGCACGGGATCTATCCTGACCACAACCTTTGATCCGGAGTCGGAAAAGTCCGACTCGGTGTGTATCACGCCATCCGTATCCTCTATTATCTTCTCTATCTTCTGTGATTCCTCCCTCAGCAGATCATAGTCAGAGCTGATCAGGTCATACTCCTGCGTATTTGCGCTCGACATCCGGCTCGTACCTGTAGTGGAGCCTATGGCGCACTCTATCTCGCACATGGAAGAAAATCCGTCGAGCTCCGTATTCCACATATCTACTATCTCCTGGCTGGTGTATTCGCAGTCATCAATAATATATGCGGTGATACTGGCCGAAGCGCTGGTCTGGGTTATGGTAGTCGCGTAGTTTTTCATATATCCGGAATCCGCCACAAACTGCTCCACATCCTTCACCGTGCCGTCCATGGTGTCAAGACTCAGATTGGGTCTGAACTGCACGGTAACCTGCACTATACCCTCATCGGTCGCCGCAAACAGCTCGGTCTTCAGAAATTGTACCAGACTGAAGGTGATGAACAGGATCACAAAAGAGACAAGGAGGACAGTCCTTTTCCTTTTCAGCGCAGCCCTTAAGACCTTACGGTAGCCCTTTACGACCTTTCTCAATATGCGGTTCGTTATTATCTCTTTTTTCTCTACCGGCTTGTATACCGAGTAGCACAGAGGCACCAGCGTGATCGCACTGAAAAGAGATGCCAGCAGAGCAAACATGATGGTAGCTCCGAGCGGCTTAAACATCTGCCCTGACAGTCCCTCCATGAGAGCCAATGGCGCATAGACGACCACCGTGGTGATGGTAGAGCCTGCGACAGCATTCGCCACGACCGAGGCTCCCGCGTAGGCTGCCTCCTTAAAGCTGAGTCCGGACTGCTGCTTTTGGAAGCACATCTCTATGACGACTACTGCGTTATCCGTCATCATACCTACCGCTATGATCAATGCTCCGGTAGTGATGATATCAAGGGCAAAGCCCGTATAATACATGCAGACGATGGTAGCCATGATGGATATGGGCATCGTGGATCCTACTATGAGTGAACCCTTGAAGTCTCCGAAGAAGATAAAGATGATGATCATGGCAAGCAATACAGCCTGCAGTACCGTTTTTCCCACGCCCAGCAGTCTTTTCAGGATGGTATCGGACATATCGTTTACTATATCTATCTGCAGCTCGGGATGCTCTGCCCTCAGCTGATCCAGCACCGGCTTTACCTGTCTGGACATGGTGACGGAGGATGCCGACTGCTTTCTCTTTATACCTACATTGACATTTTCAGCTCCCATATATCTGGAATAGGAGGTCTTATCCGACACGGCATACTGCACTGTGGCCACATCACTCAGATGTATCGTCTGACCCTTGGATGTGGTGATGGGGATCTGCTCCATCAGCGGTATAGTGTCATACTCCGTCTCCGCGGAGACAGCCAGGTACTGATCTCCGTAGTACAGGTTGCCCGCAGGTATGGAGTAATTCGTCGCGCCTATCTGCGTCGCTATCCCGGGCAGACTCAGACCATACTGCGTCAGATATTCGGGAGATACCCTGACTCTTATATATCTCTCGTCTCCGCCGCTCAAATTCACCTCGGCGACATTGCCCACCTTTCTCAGGGCAGGCTCTACATAATCCTTTACCTCCTTGAGCACATCGACATCATCCGATGTACCTATGACAGATACCGTCATATCATCAAGCGAGTCGGTATCCACCTCTCTGATCGCGGGATCCCTGATATCCTCCGGGAGGTCGGCTCTTATGGAATCCACAGCAGACTTCAGATCGTCGTAT
>CAJOME010000082.1 GCA_905235585.1 uncultured Lachnospiraceae bacterium
CTTGTTGGACCATGTATTCTTGTTGGAACTCTTGGTTATGCCATCGGAACCTGGCTTGGAATACTTGTCGGCTCAGTATTGGGAGCGTGATCATATGGAAGAAAGCAGAAAAACACGCTTGTCTTATGATTCATCCGGGTTTGTGTCGGTGACAGATATTGTGCCCGGAGTAATACTCGATATCAGATATTATTCAACCGATAACTTCATAGGGGAGAGGATAGATGGCTATGATGAGCCGATAGCTCTTTTGACAAAAGAAGCAGCACTGGCATTGAAAAATGCCAGTGAAGAAATCAAAAAACGTGGGCTTTGCTTCAGAATCTATGACGCGTACAGGCCTCAGACCGCAGTCGATCATTTCGTGAGATGGGCTGAGGATCTTAATGATATCAGAATGAAAGAGACCTTTTACCCCGACGTGCCGAAGAAGGATCTGTTTACTCTTGGCTTCATAGCAGAACGCTCCGGGCATTCAAGAGGCAGTACAGTCGACCTGACATTATACGACACTATTAACAAAAAAGATCTTGATATGGGTGCAGCCTTTGACTATTTTGGGGAGATAAGTCACTCCGATTATGCTAATCTGTCTCCGGAACAGTTAAATAACAGAAGCTGCCTTCAAGGTGTCATGGTTAGGCATGGATTTACTCCGCTAAGAGAGGAATGGTGGCATTATACGCTTAGAGATGAGCCTTATCCTCAAACATACTTCTCATTTCCAAACAAGCACTTATGAGATCCGTATACCGGCAAAGGAATTTATGGACTATGCCGTAAGCATAGACGGAAGTCCCAATACTATCATTACAGCTTATTCGGGGTCTTCGGTCTCGTCAAACTCGAGTGTATCCAGATATTCATCAAAGGCATCCATGACTGCCTCATAGATATCATCATCATCTATATAGATCAGCTCGGGCTCGACATTTTCATCTGACAGATCGCCTTTCAGACCGTAAAACCAAACTTCATCTTCGCTGTCTCTCGGATTCAGGGCTATATAATCCTTGCCATCGACCTTCAGTACGGTTAACGTATCGCAGGTGACGGTCCTGCCGTCGTCAAGATCAAGATCCACGCTTATCTCACTGTAATCTGTCATACATACCTCCCTGATTGGCAAAATCCGTTGTGATCCTTCTCACGCTCAGCGCAACATGTACACAGTTAATGAATATGAATATTATCCACACATTTGTCCGGATCAACACTTGCCGTGACACAGCTTACTATATTGTGTTATCATAGCATAGTGTTTAAGCAACAACAATGAAAAGGCTGCAGATGGCAAAGTATACTACGGAAAAAGGCAGATTTACAGGACTGGGTCCTCTCGGAGAGGGGAGAGACGTTACGGTTTCGGCAGTCTCTGAAAGCGGGAAAGCACCTGTCATAGAGCTGTATTCAAGAAAAGACAGAAAAAAGACCGGCAGTATTCATTTCGGCAAGGACTGTCGTATGGGTTCTGTTTACTCCATGAAGATAAAGGACATTGATACAGAGAATACTCTGTACAGGATCAGACTTGGGAAGACTGAGTATATAGATCCATACGCGAAATATATCTCAGGTAACGACAGATTCGGAAAGCGTGACGGATTCGGCGCGTTTATCTTCCCTAAAAACGAATCAAAGCTTAAAGGTCCTAATATAGAGTGGGAGAATGTGGTGCTGTATCTGCTGAATGTCCGCGCATATACCAGGGACTCATCATCCGGTGTGAAGCATCCGGGCACATTCAGCGGTCTTAAGGAAAAGATACCTTATATAAAAAAGCTGGGAGTAACATCTCTTATCCTGCAGCCGGTCTATGATTTCAATGAAGTGACCGACAATACCGCGGACGGGGTAAAAAGGGTCAACCTGTGGGGCTATGTACCCGGCAATTATTTTATGCCAAAGCCGTCGTATGCAGCAGGTGATCCTGTCAGGGAATTCATGGAGCTTGCCGATGAGCTGCACAGGAATAAGATGGAGCTCATAATGCAGGTCTTTTTTCTTCCCGAGCATACTCTTTCTTTCATTCAGGAGGTATTAAGGTACTGGGCAGCTACATATAATGTCGACGGATTTGAAATACTCGGAGCAGAGCTGCCGGTTAAGAATATCGCAAATGATCCCTATCTTACCGACACCAAGCTGATCTTTTCCGATATCGATCCCGATCAGATATATGGACGGAAGATGCCGGTATCTATGAATCTCGGCGTAAAGAGCAGTCCCTTCATGTATGACATGAGAAAGTATCTTAAAGGGGATGAGGATATGCTCGGCAAGGTTTCTGCACATATACTCTGCAATCCCGAAAAAAATGCCGTGATCAACTATATCACCTCATACAGTGGATTTACGCTAAAGGATCTCGTAAGCTACGAGAGAAAACACAACGAAAAGAACGGCGAGGGCGGCAGCGACGGTTCTGACTACAACTATTCATGGAACTGCGGAGACGAGGGCGTGAGCAGGAAGAAGGCCGTGAACAGGCTGAGGGAGCGTCAGATGAGAAATGCCCTGATGCTTTTGATACTTTCCCAGGGAGTGCCGATGATAAAGGCAGGAGATGAGTTCGGCAATACCCAGCGGGGCAATAACAATCCCTGGTGTCAGGATAATAAGATATCCTATTTAGACTGGGAAGACAGTAAAAAGAATAAAGAGTTATATGACTTCACAAGAACCTTACTTGCGTTCAGAAGATCACATCCGGTATTGCACGGCAGATATGCAAAGAAGATGTATGATTACATATCATGCGGCGCACCGGACGCCTCATTCCACGGTGAGCAGGCATGGAATCACAGCTTCGCAAACTATAACAGGCATTTTGCGGTGCTTTACTCCGGCAGCTATGAGCGAAATGCGAACGGAAGAAAGGACTGTGATTTCTACATAGCATATAATATGCACTGGATAGGACACAGATTCCATCCACCTAAGACTTCCAAGGGATATAAATGGGAGATATGCATCTCTTCGGGCGAGGGAAGGGAAGCGGGAATATATGATCCTGAAAAGAATGAGCTTGCCGTATATCAGAGAAGCATAGTCATTCTTATGGCTGTCGAAGACAAGGCAGGCAGTAAATGAACGGCACGCTACTGAAGTGTATTGCCGTATTTTCCATGCTGCTGGATCATATAGGTGCCGTGCTTTTTCCCGAGCTGATATGGCTCAGATATGCCGGGAGGATCGCGTTTCCCATATACTGTTTTCTTATTGTTGAGGGATTTATCCATACCCACAATCTTGCCGGATACATGATGAGGCTCATGGTCTTCGGATTGCTGTCGGAGGTTCCGTTTGATATCGCCTTTTATAACACAATAATATACATTGATTATCAGAACGTGTTCTGGACACTGCTTCTTGGGCTTTTTACGATTTCCTTTATGAGCCTTGTCAGGATCAGGGATATAAGGATACGACTGCCGATACAGATGCTCATAGCCGTGCCGTTTGGCATCATCGCACAGCTTGCGCATACTGATTACAGATGGGTGGGAGTTGCGATGATAAGCGTCATGTATCTTTTCAGGGAGACAGAGCTACTCAGGATAGCCTGCGGTACTGCGCTGATGCTGCCGGTCTTTTCGACAAGTATAGAGTATGTGGGGGCACTTGCATTTATTCCGCTTCATTTTTACAACGGCAAGAGAGGAGTAAACAATCAGCTTATGAAATGGGCGTTTTATCTTTTTTATCCGCTGCATCTGATAGTGCTGAGTTTTATAAGAGATATACTGTGATGGATATAATGGGACATTTTATGACTGTGACCGAGCATCGCATGCTCGTGATGAAATACTGCTTTAAGTGCGGTCTGTATTATCAGGGGCTTACGCATGATCTGTCAAAGTATTCTCCGGTGGAGTTTATAAACGGGTGCATATACTTTCAGGGCTACAGGAGCCCCAATAATGAGGAGAGGGAGCATAAGGGTTATTCGGAGTCATGGCTTCATCACAAGGGTAGAAACCGGCATCATTATGAATACTGGGTGGACTACTGCAGTGAGGTGTCTCATGCTCCGGCAGCCCATGGAGGCATGATCCCCGTGGAGATGCCCCGGAGATATCTGGCAGAGATGATCTGTGACAGAGTGGCCGCTTCAAGGATATACAACAAAGGGCATTATACTGATGATATGCCGCTTAAGTATTTTGAAAGATCCATGGATAAGATATTCATGCATGAGAATACAAAAAAGGAATTGCATGCCTTTCTTAAGATGATAGCGGTGTTCGGAGAAGAGAGAACCTTCAGGTTCATAAGAGAGAGATATCTTCGCGGACAGTCCGGTGGGAGTGCTGCCGCAAAAGGGACAGCGGATAGGATCAAGAGCGCATTGGGAGTGATGAAACGTGCATGAGCTGCCTGCCGTAGAGGATATGATAAGGACTCTTGACGAGGAGTCAGTATCAAGGGGCATAACAGAAATAAAAGAGATACATATCCTTATCGGCGAGCTGTCATCCTATGTGGGAGATTGTGTACAGATGTATTTTGATCTGCTGTCCGAAGGACATACCTGTGAAGGGGCAAAGCTGCATTTCAGACATGCAAGGGCTGTGTTTAGATGTGAAGACTGCGGACACGAATTTCCGCATGATAAGGACTTTATTTGTCCCCTCTGCGGCAAAGATGCGAGGCTTGTGCCGGGGACAGGAAGGGAGTTTATGATCGAGTCCGTTGTGACCTGAGCTGTAATTACGGCTATGCCGTAAATGCGATCGAGCCTCACTTCGCTTTTTCGAGAATAAAGGAGAAAAAATGGACAAACTGCAGGAAGCGCGGGAATTATTCGCAAAGGATAAGTATGCCACAGAGCTCTCGGGAGCTTATATAGAGGAAATAGGAGAAAACTATGCCAGATGCAGCATGAAGCTCACTGACAGCCACAGAAACGCATATGGCGGCATCATGGGCGGAGCGATATATACGCTCGCCGATCTTGCTTTCGCGGTGGCATCAAACTTTGAAAGGGAAATGGCTACCGTCAGTCTCGTGGGGCAGGCGACCTTTCTTTCGATGTCAAAGGGCAGTGTGCTCTATGCCGAGGCAAAGCTGATAAAGGACGGCAGGACAAACTGCTTTTACAATGTGTCGGTCACAGATGATCTGGGCAAGAAGATAGCCGAGGTCACCTTTACGGGAGCTCACATCGCAAAACGCTGATGACTAAGCCCGAATACATTGATTTAACACATGAAAAATGATAAATTTTTAGTAGCGCTTTTGTTACTGTTCAGACAGCTCTGCGCACTTGCTGCGCTGAGCGTGAGAAAGATTACAGAAGTCAATACAAGGATTTGCCCCATTGCCGAAGGCAATTTTATTGGGCAAATCCAGTTGCTGTGAGCACCTGTAAGGTGTGAACAGTAACGTGCTTTTGGGAGTATTAAATGGCAGCAGGTTCCACGTTTGGTAAAAATTTCAGAGTGACGACCTTTGGGGAGTCCCACGGGGCGGCGCTTGGGTGTGTCATAGACGGATGCCCGGCAGGACTTCCTCTTTCCGCAGACGACATTATACCGTATATGAAGCGGAGAAAGCCCGGACAGTCGGAGTTTACTACAAAAAGAAATGAAGATGATGAGCCGGAGATACTGTCCGGAGTGTTCGAGGGCAGGACTACGGGTACACCGATAGCCATCATGATCAGAAACAAGGATCAGCATTCAAAGGACTATAGTGAGATAGCGTCTTATTACAGACCCG
The DNA here is from genome assembly GCA_905235585.1 of uncultured Lachnospiraceae bacterium. Classification (GTDB taxonomy): domain Bacteria; phylum Bacillota; class Clostridia; order Lachnospirales; family Lachnospiraceae; genus NK4A144. The sequence continues at coordinate 5,725 of CAJOME010000082.1, forward strand.
GACATGCCGACTATACCTTTGATGAAAAGTTCGGATTCAGAGATTACAGGGGTGGCGGCAGATCATCAGGGAGAGAGACTGCTGCAAGAGTAGCCGCGGGAGCTGTAGCTGCAAAGCTCCTTTCGGAGCTTGATATAAGTGTCCATGCTTACACCAGATCGATAGGTCCCGTCGAGATATCGGGATATGATGCAGGAGAGTCAAACGATCTTTATATGCCGGAACATGAGGCATATATGAAGGCATCGGAGTATATCAGAGAGCTTATGGAGAAGAAGGACTCGGCCGGCGGAGTGATAGAGTGCGTCGCATCAGGAGTTCCGGCAGGTATAGGCGATCCGGTATTTGATAAGCTGTCTGCCTGTCTTGCCCATGCAGTCATGTCTATAGGTGCCGTAAAGGGCTTTGAGATCGGAGACGGCTTTGAGAGCGCGAAGAGGACGGGACTGGAGAATAATGATGTGTTTGTAAGCGAAAACGGACATGTCAAAAAGCGTACCAATCATTCGGGAGGTATACTCGGCGGGATATCCGACGGATCGGATATAGTATTCAGATGCGCGGTAAAGCCTACAGCCTCAATTGCTGCAACGCAGCAGACAGTTAATAAAGATGGTGATAATATAGAGATCAGTATCAGGGGCAGACATGATCCGGTCATAGTCCCGAGAGCGGTGGTGGTGGTCGAGGCGATGGCTGCGGTCACTATAGCCGATGCGATACTGTCAGACAGCTGCGACAGGCTTGAGGCACTGCGCGGCAGATAGGATTCAGCTTGTTATAAGAGGAGGAAAGTGATGGCTCCTAAGAGAAAATCAAAATACGTCGTATATGCAGCAGGGTATACGAGGGATGAGACGCATGGTATCCGTCTGTATGATTATGACCATGATACCGGTCGTATCTGCTTCAGGGAAAAGACGGAGATATCCAATCCTTCATATATATCCATATCACACAACGGGAAATTCCTGTACTCCATTACCGATGATGGTGTACACGCATACCGGATAGGTGAGGATGGCAGTCTTTCTTATATGAACAAGTCGGGGATACACGGTATGAGAGGCTGCTATATATCAACCGATTACGAGGATAAGTTCCTGTTTGTCGCGGGCTATCATGACGGTAAGGTGACGGTACTGTCACTTAAGGAAGACGGATCTATAAAGAAAATATGCGAGGAAATATATCATAAGGGCTTCGGATCGGTAGGAGAGCGCAACTTCATGCCTCATATAGACTGTGTGAAAATGACCAGAGACAACAAATATCTCTGCGCCACCGATGTGGGAATGGATCATGTCAGGGTCTACAGGCTTGATCACCGTACCGGCAAGCTGACCCTTGCCGATATTATCAGATCAGAGATCGATTCCGCCCCGCATCAGATCAAGTTCTCTCTGGACGGAAGGTTTGCTTACGTGATACATGAGATGAAGAACATCATAGATGTGTATTCATACAGCGACAAGAATGACACACCGAACTTTGAGAAGCTTCAGAGTGTGAGCACCGTAAATGATTATCATGCGGGCAATACCGCAGCTTATGCGATACAGCTGTCTGCCGACGGCAGACATGTATACTGCACCAATGCAGGCGACAATTCAGTCTCCGCATTTGACAGGGATGAGGAGACGGGGATGCTCAAAAAGCTTTTTACCCTGCCGATCTCGGGTGACTTTCCAAAGGATATAGCGATATCAGATGATGACAGGTATCTGCTTTCGATCAATAATGAATCGAGCACGATATCCTTCTTCAGGATAGACCTGAAGGCTCAAACACTGATAATGAACGGACCGATGGAGAGGTTTCATTCTGGCAACTGTATTATCATACATAAACTGATTTAAAGCATTAAAGCAGCCCGGAGGAAAGAATCAATGGAACAGTTTCTGCAAACACTGCCTAAAGTCCTGCTTACTATAGTGATATGTGCGGTCGTGATATTTGTGCTCGCCATAGTACTTACTGTCATATATGAGAACAGCAGGAAGGCATCCGGTAAGAAGAGAAAGGAAAGCTCTATCTGGGAAGACAGGAAAAGAACCTTTTTCGGGATGCCGTGGAGCTTTACAAAATATGCCCTGGATAATGAAAGGTTTTACCTTGAGAGAGGGCTGTTCAGTACGAGATACGATGAGGTGAGGCTGTACCGTATGACAGATGTGGTGCTTACAAGGACCCTGCTGCAAAAGATCTTCGGGATAGGCTCACTGCGCATAGACTCGTCGGATAAAAACCTTGGGAATTTCTCCATAATAAATATCAGGGATTCCGAAAGGGTAAAGGAGATCTTCTCTAACAAGATAGAGGAGCAGAGAAAGGCCAACAGGGTTTATACCAGGGAGAGTATCGGTTACGACGAGCTGCATGATCCGGATCATGACGGCTTAGGAGATGATTTCGATGACCGTGAGGGTGATTGATGACAAGGGATGAGTTTCGCAGACTCACCGAAGAGGGGGTGCTGCTCTTAGACGGGGCTACAGGCACCAATATGCAAAAGAAAGGACTTGTAAGCGGGGTATGTCCCGACAAATGGATGCTCGAGCATCCTAAGGTCATACAGGAGCTGCAGAGGTCATATCTTGAGGCGGGGAGCAGGATACTGTATTCCCCGACTTTCTCGTGTAACCGCATAAAGCTTGAAGAATTCGGCCTGTATGACAGGCTGGCTGAGATGAACCGCGAGCTGGTAGGTCTGTCCAAAAGGACTATCGGAGAGTTTGAAGCAGAAAATGCGGATGCTCCGAAATGCTATGTGGCAGGGGATATCTCGATGACGGGAGTACAGCTTGAGCCTGTGGGTCCCATGAGGTTCGAAGAGCTCGTAGATATCTACAAAGAGCAGATAAGTGCGCTCGCGTCGGGCGGCGCGGATCTTATAGTGGTGGAGACCATGATGAGCCTGCAGGAGACCAGAGCCGCGGTAATAGCGTGCAGAGAGGTATGTGAGCTACCGATCATGGCTACCATGACCTTTGAGGCGGATGGGAGGTCTCTTTACGGTACCGATCCAAAGACGGCTCTCATCACGCTGCAGGCACTGGGTGCGGATGCTTTCGGAGCCAACTGCTCTACCGGACCGGACAAGATGATCCCG
>CAJOME010000083.1 GCA_905235585.1 uncultured Lachnospiraceae bacterium
AGTATATCCGTCTATGGAGCCGTATGAATTCGTGCTGTAGTCCCTGATATTGACCGTATCAAGCTCTATCAGTCCTTCGCCGGATGCCCTGCCCGTGACCCCCGTCCTGAAGGCACTGTCTACCATATCGGGAAAGATGGTGAGCACCTCATACTTCATCAGAAAAGCCCCTCCATTACGTGGATAGTCATTATCCCCTCATCCACATCGACGTTTTTGATACAGTCCTTTATAGCCGGGATCAGCACCTTGCGCTGCTTTTCATCTCTGCCGTCTGCTCCTTCGAGCTCTATCTCATATACATCATTGGCTCCGGTATGGTATACGGTAGTGAGCATCCCCAGACGTTCATCCTCATCGGTGATCACATCCATGCCGATGAGATCCGCTTCATAGTATTCATCCGGTCCGAGCTCTGCAGCCTCGCTCCTTGGGACGCACACATAAGCTCCCTTATACTTTTCCACCGCATCTATCCCGGAAAACTCTTTGAATTTCAAAAGGGCCAGGTTCTTCATGAACCTGACCGATTCGACTGTTACGGGTATCTCCTCCTTTGGTGTCTTGAGTATCACACTCTTAAGCTCCCTGAATCTCACCTCGGGATCGTTTGTTGTGGGATAGACCTTCAGCTCTCCCTTCAGTCCGTGAGTAGATGTGATCTGACCCACGGATAACAATTCAGCCCTCTTCCTCATCCAGTATGTCTACATTCACATGCTTATCTGTCTTGGTCGCCGCAGCCTTGACCACGGCTCTGATAGCCTTTGCTATGCGTCCGGATCTGCCGATGACCTTACCCATGTCCTCCTTGGCAACCCTGAGCGTCACATTGATCTCTTTGTCGTTCTCCTCCTCGGTCACTACGACCTTGTCAGGTTCATCGACGAGAGCTCTGGCTATGACTTCTACCAGTTCTTTCATATGTCACCTCCAATTAATTGATTGTTGTTTGTTATGTCGGAGGTATTACTTAGTGATACCGGCATTCTTGAAAAGACGTGCTACGGTCTCTGTGGGCTGTGCTCCGTTCTTAAGCCACTTTTTAGCCTCTTCCTCGTTTATCTTTACCTCTGCGGGCTCCTTTAAGGGATCGTATGTGCCGATCTCCGCAAGAGTGTTGCTCTGCATTGAAGTCCTTGCGTCAGCGACCACTATCCTGTAGAAGGGTGCCTTCTTTTTTCCGATTCTCCTGAGTCTGATCTTTACCATTTTTTGTCCTCCGTAAAAATAAAATGATTATTATATGCGTTATACCTTAAGCTGTCGCATTAGGTTTTGCATCTGTGCCATCTGCGGCATTCCGCCGGAATGCTTGAACCGTCCTCGCTTCTTTCCTCCGCCCGTCATCTGCTTCATGAGCTTCTGCATCTGCTCAAATTGCTTTACAAGCCTGTTCACATACATGATATCCACTCCCGATCCCTTCGCTATACGTATCTTGCGTCTGGGATTTAAGAGCTTCGGCTCTTCTCTTTCAGCAGGGGTCATGCTCATTATTATCGCTTCATTACGCTTTAATGTGGTCTCGTCTATCTCGGGTATCCCCTTTCCTCCGAGCCCCAGCATTGAGATTACTGATCCCATGCCGCCCATCTTACCGATCTGTTTCATCGAATCAAGATAGTCATTAAAGGTGAAGCGGCCTTTTTTAAGGCTTTCCGCAGCCTTTCTGGCATCCTCCTCATCTATCGCTTCTCCGGCCTTTTCGATAAGGGAGAGCACATCTCCCATGCCGAGTATACGGCTCGCCATCCTGTCCGGATAGAATATGTCAAAGTCCTGAGGCTTCTCTCCGCTTGCAGCAAAAAGCACAGGCTTTCCCGTGACCGCCTTTATAGAGAGTGCCGCACCGCCTCTGGTGTCACCGTCAAGCTTCGTGAGTATCACTCCGTCTATGCCGACCTTATCATCAAAGCCGCAGGCTACATCCACAGCGACCTGTCCGGTGCCGGCATCTACCACGAGCAGTGTATTATCGACCGTTATCTGCTCCTTGATATCATGCAGCTCATCCATCAGTGCCTCATCTATCTGCTGACGTCCTGCCGTATCAAGGATCACTACGTCTATATGCTCTTTTCTTGCTTCCTCCAGCGCAGCCCTTGCAATATCTACGGGCTTTACGTCAGTTCCCATCTCAAAGACGGGAGTATCGACCTTCTCACCGTTTACCTTGAGCTGCTCGATAGCCGCCGGTCTGTATACGTCAAGCGCCGCGAGCATGGTCTTTTTGCTCTTGCTCTTTAAGTGAAGCGCCAGCTTACCGCAGGTAGTGGTCTTACCGGCGCCGTTCAGTCCCGCCATCATTATCACGGTAGGCTCCGGCGCATTCGCGTATTTTAGGCTTGCCGCCTCCGAGCCCATGAGATCGGTCATCTCCTCATTGACGATCTTGATGACCTGCTGCCCGGGATTAAGACCGTTCATCACATCCGAGCCGATGGCCTTTTCCTCTATGCTTTTGGTAAACTGCTTGACCACCTTAAAGTTTACATCAGCTTCAAGCAGTGCCATCCGCACTTCCTTCAATGCGGTCTTTACATCCTCTTCTGTAAGAGTGCCCTTACTGCGGAGCTTTTTGAATACATTCTGCAGTTTATCCGTAAGACTCTCAAATGCCACTAAAGTTCCTCTTCTATCTTTTTAAGTATCTTCTCTACACTGTATTTATCTGCCGTTTTGGCGAAAGCATCTCCGGCAGCTGAAAGTAAATCCCTGATCTCTCCCAGATATCCGCCTATACGTCTGCCCTTTGATATCAGTCCGAGCTCCTTCTCATAGCTCTGAAGTCTTATATCTATGCGTCTTAGAGCCTCCGATACTGCCTGTCTGGATATCCCCATCTCCTCCGATATCTCAGCTAAGGACATATCCTCCACGGCAGCTGCTTCATATATCCTTTTATTCTTTTCGTTCAGGAGTCCGCCGTAATAATCAAAAAGCAGTCCTCTCTCGATCAGCCTTTCCGTAAGCGCCTCCCGTATGCCCATATGACGATATCACTTCGCTGAAAAACGACCGTCAAAGCATATCATGCAGCAATCTTTGCTGTCAAGTTTTTTTCTTGACAGTTCATAAGAGGTATGTGTGTGGTTACTGTTCAGACAGCTCTGCGCACTAGCTGCGCTGAGCGTGAAAAAGATTACAGAAGCCGATACAAGGATTTGCCCCTTGCCGTAGGCAATTACATTGGGCAAATCCGGTTGCTGTGAGCACCTGCAAGGTGTGAACAGTAACTGTGTGTGACGGTTGTCATCAGCATTTATTTGACATCATCCGGTGTGACATTGCTTGTGATATGCTTTACCGGCGCATTTCCCTGCTGCGCTGCTGCAGGCTGTGACTCATTATTTGCTGCAGCCTGCTGTGACTGCGGTATTGCGGCAGACTTTTTCTTCTGTTTCTTCTCCCTTTTTCCGTTTCCGGCTGATATTGCCTTTACTATCTTCACGATGATAAACACGAATACTCCGAGTATCGCAAAGAGCGGTATCCTCGTGATTATGAAGATAAGTACATTCAGTGCTATCTCCCAGCCGTCGGCAAACTCTTCCATAAACTTCTCGGCTATACGCGACGCAAAGGATTTGCTGCCGCCGGTGCCTATTACTGATCTGCCTTCCTTTGCTTCTACATTTACGGTACTGTATGAGACTTTATTCTCCATGCTCTTCAGCTGACGGTTCAGACTGTCCAGCTCATAGTTGATATCCCTGAGCTGCTCTCTGATCGCAAGGATATCCTCGATGCTCTCGGCCTTACCCATCAGCTCCATCAGGCTGTCTCTCTCAGCCTCATAGGTATCTATATGAGCCTCTAAATCCACGTACTGCAGGGTCACGTCTTCGGCAGACTCGCTCTTGGACGTGATCGTCCCCTCTTCCTTCACGATATTTAAGAAATCATCGAGCTTTGCAGCCGGCACCCGCACGGTAAAGTACCCGTATCTGTACTCCGAATAGTCGGAATCATAATCATTTATGCTAGAGCTCTCCATGTAACCCTTGTAGCTCTCTATGGTCTTCTTAAGGTTTACGGCAAACTTATCCAGATCCGCTACATCCATGGATAAATCGGCATTTCTTATGATCTTGCTCTCCTGTCCGACTATATCCGTTTCAGTGATATCATCCGTTACTCCGCCAGCCGGACCCTCCTCCGCCACAGCCTCTTCATAGTCCCAGTCAGCGGTAGTATCTGCCGTGGCAAAATTGCTGGTCCTGGCATATCCACCGTCATAAGCTGCCTCGCTTTTATAGTCCGATGACGCGGAAGATGAAGTTCCTCCACAGCCTGTCAGAACCATACCTGCGCACAGTGCCGCAATAAGTACATTTTTTTTCATTCCCTTGCTCTCCTCTCTGTATTGCCCTTAACAATATCATGCTCTGCCGAGCGGCTCTTTGCATTCCTCCTGATATGCTTCCTCAGTAGCCTCGCAAAAGAGCAGCATGTATTCACCAAACCTCTCGACCTCTATGCCGGCAGTCCTCTCCATCAGACCGTAGGTCATGTTGTACAGCTGCCTTGTCATCCGTCGGTGCTGCTCTTCCTTTGATATCTTTATCATACCCGAAAATGCCGCGCCGTAGCTGTCGCTCCTGCAGGTTTCGATGTACCTCTTCACCCCGTTCTTTACCTCATGGAAGAGACATTCTCTTCCGGCAGCTCCGGCATCAAGGCACATCTTAAATCCGGCTCTCTCCATATCCTTTTTTATGCTCCTTACATTCCATTTCAGAGCGAATCTTACGACCTGTGCCGCGCTTATGCTCCCCATGATAAGCCTTATCATCATATCCGCGCCGTCACCGGTATACCGGCATTCATAAAGGCTCCTCCTTATGGGAGTCATCTCATCCTCCGCGCCTTCCGCTGCAGCCGCGTCAAGCAGTTCCCTGCGTTTTTTGGGATCTGTCTCGCCGTAATACAGTTTCCATTTTTCATTAAGCTCATGCATCATATCCACCCGTCATATCAGATCCATTACAGTGTCCGTTATTATGACCGCCACAGTCAGGATCATCCCGATGATAAGAGGTACCGAGAATAAGTGCCCGTATTTCTCCGCTCTGATCTTCTTTCTGAATATATTCTCCACACAGCCTGTCCTGCCCTCATTCAGCGCTATGGCCTTTAATATAAGCATTGCAAGTGCCGCAAATCCTATGCCGATGATAAGGAACATGATCCCCGCACCGACAAACTGCATGGATGTCACCGCTTCCTCCGACTCACCCAACAGCACGGACACCTCATCAAAGCTGTCGCCTATGGCATACACCATTATCACACTCAGACTGTTCATTGAAATATGACAGATCATAGAAGTGAGTATACTGCCCGAAGCCTCTACAAGAAGCCCCCAGAATATACCCATTATGACAGTATAGGAAAACTGGTTCAGATTCAGGTGCATCAATCCGAAAAGAAAACCCGACAGCACTATGGCGGAAAGGATGCGTCCTGTACTGCGCAGACCGCCGAGTATCATCCCCCTGAACACGATCTCCTCGACCACAGGTCCTATAAAACCTACTATGAACCAGACCAGAAACGGTGAGACACCCGCAAACTCGTCCGTGATGCTCTGGGCTTCATTTGAGGTGATCGACATCGTAAACGCGTTCATAGAGATCACAAGCGGATAGCAGCATATAAGATAGACCAGAGAAAGAATAAGGGTAGACAGCTTTGACACACCCTTAAGGTGCAGCTGTCTCTTTAGTCCCGCTCTTCCCTTAAACAGACAGCAACACGCAGGTATCAGCAGACAGAGCTCGCTAAAAAGTGCTGCTATCATTATATCTATATTTCCGAAGAAAAAGCTGGTGATCACCGATGTGCCTAAAAATGCGAACGCCATCCACATGAAAGCCCAGCCTGCTCTTTTTGTTGTCATCAAAATCCTCCCTTGGCCTTAAGAAAGATCTCTATCCCTACCAGAATAAGTATCATGCCTCCGACCGCCTCTGAGTACCTGGTGAGTCTCATCCCGACCGTCCTGCCTATCGCGAGACCGATGATACATATCGCAAAGGTCACGGCACCTATGATAAGCGAGGCAAGCAGTGCCGCATCAAATCTCAGGCTCTCTATCGTAAACCCTACCGACAGTGCATCAAGCGATGTCGCTATACCCTGCAGCAGAAGCTCCGCTCCGCCGACAACCTGCTTTGCGCTATGATCATCGCCGGAATGCCTGACCGACTCTGCTATCATCCTGCCTCCGATAAACACAAGCACTATCAGCGCCATGAGCGGTACGAATCTCTGTATCCCGCCAAAAAGCACTACAACGGTACGTACGCATATCCATCCGATGATAGGCATCAGTATCTGAAACAGACCGTAAGTGCCGGCTATGATACACTTTCTGCCGGTTTTCATGCTGTTCTCTCTGATGCCGTTAGCCACAGATACAGAGAAAGCATCCATGGCAAGCCCTGCTCCCAGCAGCGAATACGTGATAAAAAATGCTGTCATCTGCCGATCTCCCTGAGCATATCCGTGGTCCCGAGTATCACTTTAGATCCTTTGATATCGTCTAGGGCCTCGGATAACGAAGCCTTATATACACAGTCTATCCCCCGCTTTTCCAGTATCTCCTTCTGTATACCCTCAAACCTGTAATACGGATTTGAGACCTTTGTGAGGGCTATACCGTACCCTGCTTTATTTACGGCATCAGCCACTCCGAGATAGTCCTTATCATCCGGTATGGCCAGAATAAACACCGCATCATCTATCCCAAGCTCTCTGGCCGCTTCTATAGCTGTCCCTGCACTTATCCTGTTGACACAGCAGTCGATCAGTATCACAGGCTCCCTGCTGATGACACTGAGTCTACCATACCAGCTCAGCTGCCTGAGGACTGTCCTCAGCTTTTCATCTGCTTCGTCATTTTCGCAAAACCTGTCTCCGATGATATCCTCAGCGGCCACTATGGCAAGCGCGAGGTTCATACACTGATGAGACCCCATGAGGGGTATGAAAAGATCCTTATAGTATCTTTTCGCAGTCCTCACATCACATCGCATCCCGTCTTTGCCATACCTTATCTTAAAGGCCTCAAAGTCTGCTCCGTATATACTGACGGGAACTCCTTTTTTTACGGCTCTTTCTGTAAGCACTTCGGATACGGATATCTCCTGTCTTCCGATGTATACACCCTTCATGCCCTCCTGTATGACATACGATTTATTGTCCGCTATCTCATCAAGAGTACTACCGAGCTCTCTGGTGTGCTCGAGAAATATCGTATTTATCAGTGCATGATCCGCCGGAACGTTGGATACGTCATCATATCTGACACCCTTACCGCACTCATATATATCGTACACCGTATCGTGTGCCGCAAAAAATGACTCCGCTATGGCCGTCTCTATACCTATCGGACTGATGAAGGCTTCCTTCGGAAGTCCTCCCGCCACAGCATCAAACTCCGGCTTCAGGCTGCTCACGGTATCGGTAAACTCCTCATCCGATATCAGACTGCCGTCCACCCGAAACCTCTCGTTAAAGCTCCTTATATGCGGTCCGGTCATGAGACCCGTCCTGCCGTACAGCCTTAATATCTCGGAAAGCATATAGGCCGCCGACCCCTTGCCCTTGCTCCCGGTCACCGAGACGGATATATTGCCGCGATGAAGTCTCCTTATGATGTCCCTTGTATATTCCGGATGCCGCTTTACACTGTCAGGCTTGTCATATTTAAGATACGGCGCTGCCTTCATATACGAAGCATATATATAGTCCTCTGCATCCTGTCTCGTCATTTCAGGTATCTTACAGCGTGGTACGCACTATCCTGGGCTTGTAGCCGGTCTTCTCAAGTGTGGCAAGGATCCTGTCCTTATGCTCCGTACCGAAGGCCTCCAGCGTGATGCGAAGCTCTACTGCAGCGTTTCTGTTTGTGGAGACGAACTGATTGTGCTCCAGCTTGATGACATTGCCATTCTCCCCGGCTATGATGCCTGCGACCTTCTGCAGCTCTCCGGGCTTGTCGGGAAGCAGTACCGAAACTGTAAATATCCTGTCTCTTTGTATGAGTCCCTGCTGCACCACTGAGGACATGGTTATCACATCCATGTTTCCTCCCGACAGTATGCACACTATTTTTTTATTCTCGCAGTCAAGCTGCTTTAATGCCGCTACTGTGAGCAGTCCCGAATTCTCCACTATCATCTTGTGGTTCTCTACCATATCAAGGAATGCCGCTACGAGATCCTCATCCGGTACGGTGATGATCTCATCCACGTTGTCCTTAAGATACGGGAATATCTTCTCACCCGGAGTCTTTACCGCGGTACCGTCAGCGATAGTGGATACCGCAGGAAGCGTGACTACCCTTCCGGCCTTTACTGATGCCTTTAAGCATGCCGCGCCCTCGGGCTCCACCGCGATCACCTTTGCGTCAGGATGGAGCAGCTTCGTAAGGGTCGATACTCCGGTAAAATTCTTCCATATATGCACCTCATTTCATAATAGAATCTGATTAGTAATATTCATAGCATACTGTATAGTATAAAGTCAATGTATTTTTCACTTT
>CAJOME010000084.1 GCA_905235585.1 uncultured Lachnospiraceae bacterium
CTGGCGAGGAAGATCCTCTGAGAACATAGACCGTACCAAGGCCGATCAGATAGGGATGCTCGCGACTGTAATGAACTGTATCTATGTATCTGAGATATTCAGGTCGCAGGGGATGATGACCAGTATCCTTACACCGTTTGAGATAGGCTCGATGACGAAGCTTTTTTCAAAGGACAGGGCAAACAAGTACTTCGGAAAGGGACAGGTGGTATTCTTCGCGGGAGGCACCGGACACCCGTACTTCTCGACAGATACCGGAGTGCTGCTCAGAGCCATAGAGGTGGATGCGGATGTGATACTGCTCGCCAAGGCGATAGACGGTGTATACGACAGTGATCCCAGGGACAATCCGGATGCCAGGAAGTATCATGAGCTGTCCATAGACGAGGTAGTGGAGAAGAGACTGCAGGTCATTGATCTCACGGCATCCATCATGGCTATGGAGAACAGGATGCCGATGATAGTATTCGGACTCGATGAAAAGGACAGTATAATAAGAGCAGCTAATGATGAGAATATAGGTACCAGGATAACGGTATAAAAGCGGAGGTATATTATGGACGAGAGAATAAGCAAATACGAGACAAAGATGGAGAAGTCATTAAACAATCTCGGAGCAGAGTATGCCGCTATCCGCGCGGGCAGAGCCAACCCCCATATACTCGACAGAGTAATGGTGGATTACTATGGGACGCCTACACCTGTGGCACAGGTAGGCAATATTGCCATACCGGAGGCCAGGATCATCACCATCACCCCCTGGGAGAAGACCATGGTCAAGGAAGTGATAAAGGCGATCGAGACCTCTGATATAGGCATCAACCCCGGTACGGACGGATCTACGATAAGGCTTGTATTTCCCGAGCTCTCAGAGGAGAGAAGAAAGGAACTCTCCAAGGATGTGAAAAAGAAAGCGGAGGAGTGCAAGGTAGCCATCAGAAATATAAGACGTGACGGAAACGATGAGTTTAAGAAGCTCTCAAAGACAGAGGATATGTCAGAGGATTCCGTAAAGGATCTTCAGGATCAGCTCCAGAAGATCACGGATCAGTACATCAAGAAGGTGGATGAAGCGTCTGCAGCGAAAGAGAAAGAGATAATGACGGTATGACCCTGTCCCGTGTGCCCGTGCATGTAGCCATTATCCTTGACGGTAATGGCAGATGGGCTAAGAAGAAAGGCATGCCGAGAACCTATGGTCACAAGGTGGGGGCGGAAAACGTAGAGAGGATTTGCAGAGAAGCGTGGGATATCGGGATAAAGTACCTGACTGTCTACGCTTTCTCTACGGAGAACTGGTCCAGACCCGAGGAAGAAGTCTCGACTCTTATGAGGCTTTTTTCGAGCTACATCAAGAGCACCTTTAAGACAGCACCCAAAAACAATATGAGAGTAAGGTTCATAGGCGATCTGTCCGGCTTTACTCCAAAGCTGAGGGAGTCAATGAAGGAGCTTGAGGATTTTACAGCATCTCTTACGGGTCTTTCTCTCCAGATATGCGTCAATTACGGAAGCAGAGATGAGATAAAAAGAGCCGTGAGAGCGATAGCGGAGGAGATAAAGCAGGGGAGCCTTGAGGTATCGGACATTGATGAGGATACAGTAAGAGCCCATCTCGATACAAGAGATATCCCTGATCCCGATCTTCTTATCAGGACATCGGGAGAGCAGAGGCTCTCCAATTATCTCTTATGGCAGATGGCATATACGGAGTTTTATTTTACTGAGGTCGCATGGCCTGACTTTAACAGGGAAGAGCTGATAAAGGCATGCGAGGAGTACAATCAAAGGGATCGCAGATATGGCAGGGTTTAGGACAAGGGCACTCAGCGGGGTAGTGCTTGTGGCGGTGCTTGGTTCGGCAATCTGCATCGGAGGATATTATCTTTGGGCACTTATGCTTTTTGCTTCGGAGATCGGCTTTTTCGAGTTTGCAAGAGCCATGAGGGAGCCGGGAGAGAGAGACTCCATGAAGCCGGACATCCTTGAAGCTCTCGGATATTCAGGCATAGCGGTCATATACATCACTCTGCTAATAGGTCGTGTCATATACGCGTATTACGCACTTGTCATTTTACTCATAGCGTTCATGATCGTCTACGTGATGCAGTTTCCACGCTTCAATACATCCAAAATGATGCAGATGCTTTTCGGAGTGATCTATGTGGGGGTAATGCTTTCGTTTGTCTTTCTTACACGCATGGAGCCTCAGGGAATGAAGCATGTGTGGCTTATCTTCATAGCCTCATGGGTGTGCGATACGGCGGCTTATCTTACCGGTATGGCGATAGGAAAGCACAGGCTCGCTCCCAAGCTTTCCCCTAAAAAGAGCATAGAGGGTGCCGTAGGCGGTGTCATCGGTTCGGGACTGGTGGGGTTTCTTTATGGGCTCATGATATCACCGGATGCCGGAGCCCTGATATATGCACTGATATCGTCTATGGGTGCCGTGATCTCGCAGTTCGGAGACCTGACGGCGAGCGCGATCAAGCGCAATCATGATATAAAGGACTACGGGATACTGATACCCGGTCACGGAGGTATACTCGACAGATTTGATTCGGTAATAATAACAGCGCCTATTGTTTATATTCTGTCTCAGATCTTTGCGTAAAACTATGAAAAAACTTGTGATATTAGGATCTACAGGATCTATAGGCACCCAGACACTTGATATAGTAAGGAGCAATCCCGACAGACTTGGGGTTTTGGCTATAGCTGCAGGCAGCAGCGTGGAAATGGCGGAGATTCAGATCAGGGAGTTTCATCCGGCACTTGCGGTGCTTTATGATGAAAAGGCGGCGGCATCTCTTAAAGAAAGGGTAAAGGATACCTCCTGCAGGGTGCTCTCCGGTATGGAGGGACTCATAGAGGCGGCCTCCATGCCCGGGGCTGATATCGTAGTAGGCGCCATGGTCGGTATGATAGGGATACGTCCCACGATAGCGGCTATTGAAGCAGGACATGATATAGCTATCGCCAATAAGGAGACCCTTGTATGCGCAGGACATGTGATAATGCCGCTGGCGAGAGAAAAGGGAGTGAGGATACTGCCGGTGGATTCCGAGCATTCGGCCATATTCCAGTCCCTGAGAGCAGGGGAGCATGAGGAGATAGAAAAGATACTCCTTACTGCCTCGGGAGGACCGTTTCTTGGGAAGAAGACAGACGAGATACGGGATATGACGGCTGCCGAAGCACTAAAGCATCCCAACTGGGATATGGGACCAAAGGTTACGATAGACAGCTCCACACTCGTGAATAAAGGACTTGAGGTAATAGAGGCGCACTGGCTCTTTGACACTCCCGTGGACAGGATAGAGGTGTATATCCATCCGCAGAGTATAGTGCATTCAGCAGTACAGTACAGGGACGGAGCCGTGATCGCGCAGCTCGGAGTCCCTGATATGCATCTGCCCATTCAATATGCGCTTTTTTATCCCGAAAGGGTTTCTCTTGGGGAAAAAAGGCTGGATCTGTTTGATATAGGCAGTCTTACATTTGAAAGACCGGACACAGAGACCTTCAGAGGACTCTCACTTGCGGTTAGGGCTGCCGCAAAAGGCGGAAACATGCCGGTGATATTCAATGCGGCAAATGAGGCTGCGGTAAAGAGATTCCTAAAGGGTGATATAAGCTTCCCCGGGATTTATGAGATGATCGAGGATGCAATGGATAATGTCACGTTTTCGGAGGATCCGTCCGTAGACGAGATATTCCAGACGGAGAAGGAGACGACGGAGTATACTGATGCTCATTAAAATCTTGTTTTTTATCATAATATTTTCCGTGATAGTGATCGCCCATGAGGGCGGACACTGCGTCATTGGAAAAATGAGCGGGATAGGGGTAAAGGAGTTTTCGATAGGTCTTGGTCCCACGATCGTGGGATTCAGGCGCGGAGAGACCCTGTATTCCATCAAGCTGCTTCCGTTCGGAGGGGTGACTATATTTGAAGGAGACGAGCCCGGTGAGGAGGACTCTCCGAGATCCTTCAGAAAGGCTAATCCCGGAGCCAGATTTGCCACGGTACTGGCAGGACCCTTCATGAATTTCATGCTGGCTTTCCTGCTGTCACTCATAGTGATAGGGAGCGTAGGCTATGATCTGCCGGTGCTGCATTCTGTCATAGAGGGATATCCGGCCGAAGAAGCAGGTCTTGCCGGCGGAGACAGGATAGTGTCGATAAACGGCAGGAAGATAGACATATACAGAGACATCACCATGTGGACTATGTTTAATGAAGGCATACAGGCGGAGGTGGTGTATGAGAGGGACGGTGCCACTTACAAGACACTCATCACTCCAAAGTACAGCGAGGAGGACGGCAGGTATCTCTTTGGCTTTAAGGGTCCGATGGAATATACAAGGGGCAATCCCCTGCAGGTAATCAGATACTCGGCCGTGGAGGTCAGGTACTGGATGGAGATCACGATAAAGAGTCTGATCATGCTCTTTAAGGGAAGATTTACCGTAAATGATCTGTCCGGTCCCGTCGGAGTGGCGGAGGTAGTCGGAGATGTATATGAGAGCTCGAAGCCAAGCGGGGCATTCTATATTTGGATCAATATGCTGTCGCTTGATGAATCTGCTGCCCTTTCCGGCACTTGACGGAGGACGGCTTCTCTTTATACTTTACGAGGCAGTGAGCGGAAGAAAGCCCAATGAAAAGGTCGAGGGAGTCATCAACCTTATCGGCATGTCCTTCCTCATGGTACTCATGGTCTACGTCATGTTCCATGATATATCAAGACTTATGCAATGATTTTTCTGTTGCAATTATAAACATCCTGTGATAGTATCTATACACTTATCAGTTTAATCTTTTATTCTTTAGTGTTTCACTAAAAGCTACACCAAACGTATAAAGCATCGGAGGCACTATGTATCTATCAGACGGCAGATACAGGGTGATAGGCGAGCTGGGAGCAGGCGGTTTCGGGAGCGTATATCTTGCAGAGGATCAGACTCTACACAAGACATGGGCGATCAAAAGGATCCCGGAAAGCCTGTTAAAGGAGGCGGCAGAGGCAGAGCTTTCGGTACTCACCAGGGCATCACATCCGGGCATCGTCCGTATCACCGATGTATTCAGGACAGACGGTCACATCTATATCGTAATGGATCATGTGAAAGGCATGAACCTGTCAAAGCTAATCAGATCCGATATCAAAATACCCGAAAAGACACTATTAACGTGGATCATCGAGATATGCGATGCCGTCAGCTATCTGCACGGCATGTGTCCGCCGGTGATAATAAGGGATCTGAAGCCTGACAATATCATGGTACGCCCCGACGGACATATCATACTCATTGATTTCGGGGCTGCATCTGTCAGCAAAGGCACGCCCGAGGACTATGTGTGCGGGAGTAAGGGATACATGGCACCCGAGCAGCTGACACAGGGTAGGACTGACGAAAGAAGCGATATCTTCTCCCTGGGAAGGGTGATCGCCTTTGCCGCAGGAGAGAAAGCACCGTTCGGTCTCTCCTATATCATAAAAAGGTGTACCGCATCAGATCCGGCAAGGAGATACAGAAATGCCGGACAGATAAAACGGGACATCCTTATATTAAGAAATCTCGGAAAAAGCGCGATCGTGCTGATCATCATACTGGTCATCGGAATATTCATCTCGGTAAATACAAGAAAAGAGACAGAAGAGATAAATGCCGCGGCAGCGGCAGAGCAGGCATATTCCCAGGCACTGATGTGCTTCTATGATCTGAAGGATTATGAAGATACCGCAAGATATCTTCAGAACGTGCCGGAAGAGACCTATCCAGAGATCAGATACTATCTGCGGATCAGCACACTGCTCTCCGGGACATCATCCGACAGGGAGGAACTGTGGGAGACACTGGAGGAATTCTGCAGCTTTAACGAGAGCAGCGCCTCTGATATCGGACCTGACAGGTACATAAAAAACATTTTGTGTATAGCAAAGACATATATTTCATCTGATGAGAAAGGAGAGGGAGAGGGATATGAGAAAGCCGAAGAGACGCTTAAGAAAGCACTCGGCGGCGGATATAAAGATAAGATATCCGCCGGATATGAGGCAGAGACAGTAAGGCTTATTATAAACAGTCTTATCTCAGAGGGAAGACTCAACGAGGAAAAGAAGAAAGCCAAATATGAGGAAGCGATAGGCTTTCTTTCAAGGCTTGAACAGCTGGATAAGGATGCCGGAGACAGTGAGTCGGCTGTCCGGGATATGACGGACAGAGCCCTGCTTTATACGGAGCTCAAGGAATATGATAAAGCGCTTGATACATACGCTGAGTCGGAGAGGGAGTATCCGGGCAACACAAAGCTCGGATATATACAGCATATACTGCTGCTCATGCGCTGCGAAAGACCGAGGTCGGAGATAGACAGGGTCTGGGATATGGCACTGGATGCAGGGATCACACAGGATGAAGATTACGGGATCGTAAAAGAAAGGATGGAAGCATATGACAAGGATGAATAAGATGATATGTATTGTAGTATTTGTTGCTGCCTTTGCAATCGCATACACTACCGGGGCTTATGCCGGGGTACTGCGGGAGGACTATGTCGCGGCATACGATATGATGGGGCATGAGGTCATGTTTGATGACGACGCGTATACGGAAAATGCCGGTCCGATAAGGTTTGTATTCGACACAGATCAGCTTTCGGAGGGGGAAATGTATCTGAGCGAGACCGGGAGTACCTTTGATCCCGTAGAGGGTGGGGAATACACGGTCTATCCGGAAAGCGGCATATCGGAGATAAGGTTCTATCTGAAAGAAAGCGACGGAAGCCTGACAAAGCTGTGCAGGGAAAAGCTCTGCATTGCTTTCACGGATGAGGATAAGAGAGAGCCGGAGGCATACATCAAAGAGTCGGAGGAAGGATATGTGATACACGTGAGGCCTTTGATGCATTCACATGTATTTGTAAAGGTAAAGGGCGGAAAGAACGGCTTTGAGGATGAAATAAAAAATGATACCGAGGTATCCGTATGTGATGACGGTATCTATGACATAGCGGTATACAGTGAGGACGGTCTGGGACACAGGATCTATGCGGATATCGACAGCCGGCTCGTGCTTGACAGAAAGCCGCCTGTACTGTACGAGACGGAGCCTGCGGTAATGATATCAAGGGATGACATGAGTTTTTCGTTTAAGGCTTTTGATGAGGTATCCGGCGTAGAGGGAATATACGTTAAGGCTGGAAACACAGAGCCTGTGAGGACAGACAGTATAGAACTGCGCGCGCCTTTTAAAGGGAAAGTGGAGTACTGGGCCGTGGACAATGCAGGCAATATATCGGAAAAGGTATGCCTTGGAGAGGATATCACAGTAGATGACAGGGCACCATCTCTGGAAATGTATGCCGGGAGTGTGTCGGAAGACAGGATAGTGCTGTATGCCACGGCAGAGGACGACCTGTCCGGTACGGAGACCATAGAGATATATGAAGGGAAGAGAAGGATATATATCGGAGGCGGAGAAGAAGCCCGGGTTAATATAGACGTTTCCGCGCTTTCCTATGGTGATCACATATATAAGGCTGCAGCCTGCGACAGAGCCGGCAACCGTGCGTCGGGCAGCTTCACTCTCACGAAGAAGGACGGCATAGCTCCGGTCATAGGACTGAGCGGGGCGGATGACAGGGGTGTGTACGGAGAGCCTGTTAAGATAGGGGTTTCGGTATCCGATGACTCTGCAGGAAAGTGTGAAACAGCAGTAACGGTCACGGAGTACTCGCTTGCTGGTGAATACCGCGGAGAGACTGTGTCGCACGCTGAAAAGCTCTCCTTTGACAAAAGCGGGGTATATATCCTGAGGGTCGAGGCATCGGACAGTGATGGAAATGTATCGGAGAAGAGCATAGGCTTTGCCATAGATAAGGAGGCACCTGAGATCAACGGTATGGAAGGGCTCGAAGGGAGGGCTCTGAAGAGCTTTATGATAGAAAAGACAAAGGCTCTCGTGACGGATGACAGTCCGGTAAATTATGACATAATGCTGAACGGTGTCAGGTATGACGGCAGCGAGATAAACGAGAGCGGCAGATACAGGCTTAAGATATATGCGGTCGACGAGTTCGGCAACACGGCGACAAAAGATATAGGATTTAGTATTAAAAAGTGATAAAATCTTACTCATGTACAGAGATAATACAAAGGTGATCCGTATCGGAGACCGTGTCATCGGAGGCGGCAATCCTATACTGATCCAATCCATGACCAATACAAAGACAGCGGATATCGAAGCCACCGCGGAGCAGATCCTGAGACTGGAAGAGGCAGGATGCGATATCGTCAGATGCACCGTGCCCGACAGTGAAGCGGCAAAGGCAATAAGCAGGATAAAGGAGCGTATCCATATACCATTGGTGGCGGATATACATTTTGATTACCGCATGGCCATAGAGGCCATAGCAAACGGTGCTGACAAGATAAGGATCAATCCCGGCAATATAGGCGGCGAGGATAGGCTTATCAGGGTAGTAAACGCGGCAAAGGAAAGAGATATACCCATAAGGGTCGGCGTGAACTCGGGATCTCTCGAAAGGGAGCTTGTGCATCGCTACGGAGGAGTCACGGCAGACGGGATAGTGGAGTCTGCGCTCGATAAGGTGCATATGATAGAGAACGCGGGCTATGACAATATCGTGGTGTCCATCAAATCCTCCGATGTGCTCATGGCGGTGAAAGCCCATGAGAAGCTCGCGCCTGTCTGTGCTTATCCTCTTCATGTAGGCATCACCGAGGCCGGCAGTCTGATATCCGGCAATATCAAATCCGGCATGGGTATAGGTATCATACTATATGAAGGCATAGGAGATACCATCAGAGTCTCTCTTACGGGAGATCCTGTCGAAGAGATAAAGAGCGCACGCATCATCCTGAGGTCACTCGGACTCCGTACCGGCGGCATAGAGGTAGTGTCATGCCCTACATGCGGACGTACGAGCATCAATCTGATAGAGCTCGTCGGAAGAGTAGAAAGGATGCTTGAAAAGTACAGCGGATATGACCTCAAGGTAGCGGTCATGGGCTGCGCCGTAAACGGACCCGGAGAGGCAAAGGAAGCCGATATCGGAGTCGCCGGAGGCAACGGAGAGGGTCTCATCTTCAGAAAGGGTGAGATCATCGGAAAAGTAAGCGAATCAGAGATACTTCAGGCACTTGAAGATGAGATCAGAAAAACCGTTCTTTGAAGTATTTCCCAAATATATACCCGGTTCGGAGGATATAAAGGGTCTTCTTGACCATGCCACGGTATCGCGCGTGGTAATGAATCACGAAAGGACCATGGTAGCTGTTTATATAGAGTGTCCCTATATCATCCACAGGGACGAGATATATGTCATCCAGAAAGAGATGGCTCGGACCTTTGATCCCAAAGGCAGGACCGGAGTCGTCATTCATGAGCATTTCAGACTTTCAAGCCAGTACAATGCCGAGAGCTTTTACAATGAATACAAGGGGAGTATAGGGTATGAGCTTAAGGTATCACATCCGATCATGTATTCCATATATCACAGCTCTGTAAAGAGCTTTACCGGGAGCGGTCAGATGCATATCGTCATGCCCGATACCGTGGTGGCGCATGATACAGCGGATGAGCTAAGGGAGTTTCTTACAGGGATATTTACAGACAGAGCAGGAATTGAATGCAGTGTAAGTATAGGATACGAGAAAGCAGATACAGCTCCGGAAAGACTCGAGGCGGAACGACGCATACAGCAGGAGATAGCAGCAATATCGGGCAGGCTGGCGAAGGCGAAGGAAGCAACGAAGGAGACCAAAGGAACATACACAGGACGTATTTACGACAGCAGGAAGAAGGGAGCATCTGACGGCCATACCAGGGACAGAACGGCACGTTCCTTTAACGGAGGCTCGAACGGAGGAGTAAAAAGATCGGATGATCCCGATGTCATATACAGAGGAGACGTACAGGAGCCGGCTGTACCCATATCGGATATAGAGGGCGAGGTCGGCGATGTCACAGTCAGAGGAGAGATAAAGGACTACGAAGAAAAGGAAGTAAAGAACGGGACGCTTCTTCTTATGAAGTTCAATATCACGGATTACACCGATACCATAGGTGTACGTCTGTTTGTGGATATAGAAGAAGGAAAGAAGCTGAAGCAGGACATACGACCCGGCAGCTTCATAAAGCTGCGCGGTGCGATCACCATGGGCAAGTATGAGCGTGAGCCTGCCCTCAATATGATAAAGGGCATAAGAAAGATACCTGATTTCAGGGTGAAGAGAGAGGATCCGGCGATAAGAAAGAGGGTAGAGCTCCACTGTCATACGAAAATGAGCAACATGGATGCGGTATGCGATGTCGAGGACGTACTCAAGACCGCTGACAGGTGGGGCTGGAGTGCGATCGCCATCACCGATCACGGATCGGTGCAGGCTTTTCCGACCGCCGGACATATGAAGCTTGATAATAAGGACTTCAAGATAATATACGGCATGGAAGGCTATATGGTGGACGACATGAAGACTGCCGTGGATGTGACGGGAAACCCCGATACGGATATACCTCACAGACTTGACGATACCTTCTGCGTCTTTGATATAGAGACCACCGGATTTTCACCCGTACACAACCGGATCATAGAGATAGGCGCGGTGATAGTGCAAAATGGTGTGGTCGTGGACAGATATGATGAGTTTGTAAATCCCGAGGTGCCTATCCCATACCGCATTACAAAGCTCACCACCATCACGGACAACATGGTAAAGGATGCCGATACCATAGATAAGGTGCTGCCGAGATTTCTCGAGTTTTCAAGAGGGGCAGCCATGGTGGGACACAATGTCACTTTTGATATCTCCTTCATAGCCGAGAACGCAAAGCGTCTCGGCATACCCTTCGACAGGGTATATGCGGACACACTGATGATCTCGAGGATACTCCTGCCAAAGCTCGGCAATCACAGGCTAGACCGTGTGGCAAAGGAGTTGGGAGTGATACTGACCCAGCATCACAGAGCCGTGGATGATGCCACTGCTACGGGAGGCATCTGGGTAAAGCTCTGCGAGCTCATGAAGGATCAGGGTATAGAGGAGATTGGAGATATAAAGGACAGGCTCTCACTTCCCGATGATGCGATGAAGCATCTGATGCCTTTTCATGTCACGCTGCTCGCAAAGAACGAGACCGGGAGAGTAAATCTGTACAGGCTTGTTTCCATGTCACATGTCAGGTATTTCGGAGGCACCTACGAGCAGGTGCCGAGGATACCGAAGAGCGAGCTGATAAAGCACAGGGAAGGTCTTATCATAGGGAGCGCGTGCGCGAGAGGAGAGCTTTACCGGGCGATAGAGGATGACAGACCCGAGAGCGAGATAGCCGGTATAGTGAGCTTTTATGATTTCCTTGAGATTCAGCCTGCAGAGAATAATTTTCTGCTTTTAGACGGAGATAATGACATCAACTCCATGGAGGATCTGCAGAAGATAAACCGCAGGATAGTGGAGCTCGGAGAGCAGCACCTGAAGCCGGTATGCGCTACAGGGGACGTTCACTTCCTTGATCCCGAGGATGAAGTGTACCGCAGGATAATAAAGTACGGCAGGGGTAAGGACAAGGATATGACCGCGGAGAAGATCCGTGAGAAGGACAGACTTGCCACACAGCCGCCGCTTTTCCTGCATACGACGGATGAGATGCTTGAGAGGTTTCAGTATCTCGGATCGGACAAGGCGAGAGAGGTGGTCATAGACAATACCAATCTCATCGCGGATATGGTGGATTATATAAAGCCTGTCAGACCTGATAAATGTCCGCCGGTGATAGAGCATTCGGATGAGATACTGAGGGATATCTGTACCAGAAGGGCACATGAGCTGTACGGCGATAAGCTGCCCGAGGTGGTGCAGGATCGTATGGATACAGAGCTCAAGTCAATTATTGGAAACGGCTATGCGGTCATGTATATCATAGCCCAGAAGCTTGTGTGGAAGAGTAACGAGGACGGATATCTGGTAGGAAGCCGGGGATCGGTCGGTTCATCCTTTGCCGCCTATCTTGCAGGGATCACCGAGGTCAATTCGCTGCGTCCGCATTATCTGTGCCCCAAATGCAAATATTCCGACTTTGATTCGGAGATAGTGATGAAGTATCACGAGAACAATACCTGCGGTATAGACCTGCCTGACGCAGTATGTCCTGAGTGCGGAGAGAAGCTTCAGAAGATGGGCTTTGATATACCCTTCGAGACCTTTTTGGGCTTCAAAGGCGATAAGGAGCCAGATATAGACCTCAATTTCTCATCGGATTATCAGTCCAAGTCCCATAAATATACCGAGGTTATCTTCGGGGCGGATCATGCCTTCAGAGCCGGTACGGTCTCGACCATGCAGGTGGACACCGCATACGGCTACGTCAGGAAGTACTTTGACGAGCACGGAGTACATACCAGATCTGCCGAGACGAGCAGGATAGCCACAGAATGCACCGGGATACTGAGGACTACGGGTCAGCATCCGGGAGGCATAGTCGTGCTTCCGCACGGAGAGGAGATGGATTCGTTTACACCGGTACAGCATCCCGCCGACAAGATGGACGATCCGGTGATCACCACTCATTTTGACTTCCATTCGATAGATCACAACCTGTTGAAGCTGGACAACCTCGGACATCAGGATCCTGCGATGATCAAATTTCTGCAGGATATTACAGATGTGGATCCGACCGGCATTCCTCTTGATGATAAAAAGGTGATGACACTTTTCAAGGACACCTCGGCACTGGGGATCACACCGGCCGATATAGGCGGTACACCAAACGGGTCTATGGGACTGCCTGAATTCGGTACGGACAATGCCATAAACATGGTAATGGAGGCAAAACCGCAGAATTTCACGGATCTCGTCAGGATATCAGGGCTCTCTCATGGTACAGCGGTATGGCAGGGGAATGCCGAGGAGCTCATAAAGAGCGGTACTGTTACGCTGGACACCTGTATATGCTGTCGTGATGACATCATGCTTTATCTCATAGGCAAAGGCCTGGACAGCCAGGAGTCCTTTAAGATAATGGAGAATGTCAGAAAGGGAAAGGTGGCAAAGGGCAAGT
>CAJOME010000085.1 GCA_905235585.1 uncultured Lachnospiraceae bacterium
GGAACTCTGCGATACGTGCAAAGTTAGCCGCCTCTGCTGCCTTTCCTGCGGCTGCTGCTGCCTGTCCGGCTGCGATCTGCTGTGCCTGGAACTCTGCGATACGTGCAAAGTTAGCTGCCTCTGCTGCCTTTCCTGCAGCTGCTGCTGCCTGTCCGGCTGCTACCTGCTGTGCCTGAAATGCCGCAATTGCTGCAAAGTTAGCTGCCTCTGCTGCCTGTCCGGCTGCTGCTGCCGCCTGTCCCTTTGCTATCTCACCTGCCTGAAATGCTGCAAGTCTCTGCTGATAAGCTGCATAATCCGCAAGTCGCTGCTCCTGTTCAGCCCTTGCTGCAGCAATCTCTTCTGCGGGACCGGCAAATGCAGGTACGGCTGCAAGGATCGTGATAGCAAGTGTAGTAACTATTAATGCTAACTTCCTCATTTCTTTATTCTCCTCCTAGGTTTATAGATGTAGATTTTGAAAGTGTCTATATTTTAACCCTGTCCGCAAAATAATGTCAATATATTGTGGTCGGTAGACATAATTTAACTACATAATGTATTTTGTCGGAAAATGATGCTTGTATTGGGAATTTGTAGAGTTGACATTAATAGAATTATGTCAATGGATGAAATTTTTTTATCAAAAAAAACGACAGATTTTCGAAAGATTTACTTGTTTTCGTACTCTGTTTCACAGTATTTACATCTGTATGTTGCGGTTTTGGCATCCGTAAGCACGAAAATATTATCCAGACCCTGCTCTATGGAGGCGATGCATCTGGGATTTTTGCAACGTATGATATTTTTGACCTCCCTGGGCAGTGGAAGCTCCGGCTTGGAGATTATCTCTCCGTTCTTTATCACATCCACTGTCGCGTTGTGATCGAGAAGGCTTATTATATCCATATTTAAATTGTCGATGGATGTCTCGACCTTGATTATGTCCTTCTTCCCCATTTTTCTCGAAGAAGCGTTCTGAATGATAGCCACAGAGCAGTCCAGCTTATCAAGTCCCATATCGTGATACAGCATCAGTCCGCGTCCCGGACGGATATGGTCGATCACAAAGCCCTCGTCTATCTTACCTACATTCAGCTTATATTTCTGTCTTGTTCCTTCATTTTCGGAAAAACCGGACATAATTCTTTCCTCCGTTTCAAACCGTGATATCAAGCAGCTTAAGTATAAGAGCCATTCTTATATACATACCGTTTTGGACCTGTTCGAAATACTTTGCCCTGGGATCCCTGTCTACCTCGACGGCGATCTCATTTACTCTCGGAAGCGGATGCAGTACGATCATATCCCCGCCTGCAAGCATCATCTTACTGGTGTCCAGAATATAGTAATCCTTCAGTCTTACATAATCTTCTTCATTGAAGAAACGCTCTCTCTGCACCCTTGTCATATAGAGCACATCCAGCTCGGGCAGAGCCTCCTCGAGTCTTGTCACTTCCGTATAGCTTACGTTACTTTGAGCGTTCAGCTCCTCGATCATGTAATCCGGCAGCTTAAGCTCTTCGGGTGATATAAATACAAAGCTGATATCTTCATATCTGAGCAGGGCTCTGATGAGTGAATGCACGGTGCGACCGAACTTCAGATCACCGCACATCCCTATTTTCATGGAAGACAGCCTGCCCTTGGACGAACGTATGGTGATAAGGTCAGTAAGGGTCTGTGTGGGATGCTGATGACCTCCGTCTCCGGCATTTATCACCGGAATGCTCGAAAACTGAGCGGCTACCATGGGAGCTCCCTCTTTAAAGTGTCTCATTGCGGCAATATCGGCAAAGCATGACACTACTCTTATCGTGTCTGCTACACTCTCACCCTTTGCCGCTGACGATGAACCCGCATCGGCAAAGCCAAGAGTCTTTCCGCCAAGATGAAGCATTGCGGCTTCAAATGAAAGTCTCGTCCTTGTACTCGGTTCATAAAACAAAGTAGCCAGTACTCTGCCGTCACATGTATGCGAATATTTTGAAGGATTTGCTTTAATATCCTCCGCTACATTCATAAGCTCTTCGAGCTCTTCTACCGAAAGGTCGAGCGGAGTCATAAGATGACGCATAGTTTTTTCTCCATGATTATTGTTTTATTCCGTTGCTTATGCCTGTGTATCACACACCGCGGCATTGTCCGTTTCCTTTTATCTGATATTTATATGATGTCAGCGCCCTTAGTCCCATAGGTCCTCTTGCATGGAGCTTTTGTGTACTTATCCCTATCTCAGACCCGAATCCAAACTCGTATCCGTCCGTAAATCGCGTCGAAGCATTCCAATAGACACAGGCAGAATCCACCTCGTTCAGAAAACGCTCGGCATTCTCCGGGATATTTGTTATGATTGCCTCGGAATGATGGGTTGAATAATTGTTTATATGCTCTATGGCATGATCGAGATTATCGACGATCTTGACTGATATGTACGGACCCAGATACTCTCTTGCATAGTCCTCTTCCTCAGCCTTTTCTATACCGTTCATTATCTCCCGTACATCGTCGGCACCCTTCATCGTCACATTCTTAGATGACAGTCTCTCATATATCGCAGGTATGACTTTCTTTGCTATATCCCTGTGTATCACAAGTGATTCTGCCGCATTGCATACACCGAATCTCTGTGTTTTGGCATTGTCTATGATATTGACAGCCATATCAATGTCAGCGTCCTCATCCACGTATATGTGGCAGTTTCCTACACCGGTCTCAATCACCGGGATCGTAGCTTCCTCTACGACACTCTGGATAAGCCCAGCGCCTCCGCGTGGGAACAGCAGATCCACATAGCTGTTCATCTTCATGAAAGCCTTCGCTGTCTCCCTTGAGGTATCCGTGATGATAAGGATGACATCGTCAGGTATCTTTTCAGTCTGCAGAGCTTCTCTGATATAGTTGACTATAGCCCTGTTGGACTCTATCGCATCAGATCCGCCTCTGAGTATCGTCGCATTTCCAGACTTAAAGCACAGAGCAAAGGCATCAGCTGTGACATTTGGTCTGGACTCGTAAATAATACCGACTACCCCCATCGGTACCGCTACCTTGTCGATATGCAGACCGTTGGGTCTGACCATAGTCTCAAGTATCTCTCCTACAGGATCTTTAAGCTCAGAGACCTGTATGATCCCCTCAGCCATACCGGCTATACGATCCTCCGTGAGTCTCAGTCTGTCGATAAGGGCATTGCTTATTCCCTTTGCTTTTGCCCTTTCTATATCGATATCATTGGCTGCTATGATGCTTTTGCTGTTCTTTTTGAGATTCTCGGCTGCTGCTCGCAATCCGAGATTTTTTGACGCGGAATCAAGCTTTGAAAGGCTTTCTGCAGCTTTTTTCGCTCTGACTCCGAGACTTTCAAGATATTCCATATACATTCTCCAACTCTGAATATTATGTTGTCAAGGTCAAACCCCGATAATTACTGTTCACACCTTACAGGTGCTCACGGCAACCAGATATCTCCCTGCTTTTACGCAAGCACGATGCGGGTTCGGACTTTTGACCCTGATATCATGTTGTCTTTGGAGTGGGCCTATAAGCCGGGTTATGTATCGGTAGTCCGATGATGATGATCTATCTAGGCCATACGTTACCGTACAGCTCGAGCGATCTACCTGGAGACAGACCGGGCCGGTCTATGGTCTCCTGCTTGATCTTGCTTCGGATGGGGCTTGCCATGCCGTCTTTGTTACCAAAGACGCGGTAGTCTCTTACACTGCCGTTTCACCCTTACTGTAAAAACGGAACGACCGATTTTACAGCGGTCTGTTCTCTGTTGCGCTATCCCGCGGGTCACCCCGGGCGGACGTTATCCGTCATCCTGCCCTGCGAAGCCCGGACTTTCCTCGGCACGGAAGATACCCGCCGTGTCGCCATCATCCGGCCCACTCGCATATCATTCTAACATACTTCCATGATTAACGCACAGGTTTTAATAATTCATAGGTTTTTGCAATAGTGTCTGATGGCAGTCAGCCGCACTGACTCCCGCAGCGTGACCCGTACTCCATGCGATCTGCAGATTGTACCCTCCCGTGTGCGCGTCAACATCAAGCACCTCACCCGCGAAATAAAGCCCCCTGATCTTTTTTGTCTCAAAGCTCTTCGGGTCTATCTCCTTTACATCCACTCCGCCTCTTGTGATCACAGCCTCGTCATATCCACCGGTCGACACGATATCCATTTTCATATCCTTGAGGAGCTCCGCAAGCATCCGTCTCTCCTGTCTGGTAACGGAATTAGCCTTTTTATAAGGATCGATACCGGAAAGCTCAACGATCACCGGTATCAGTTTGGACGGGAGCAGCTCGGAAAGGGAGTTCTTAAACTCCCGATTGTTTGCTTTTTCAAAGTCCCTTATCAGCCTTTTGTCCAGCTCATCCGCACTTAATGCCGGCTTCAGATCGATATGCAGTACAGGCTTGTCCTTATATTCTTCAGGTACTATCTCGGATGATGCCGTGAGTATCAAAGGCCCTGATATACCGAAGTGTGTGAACATAGCCTCTCCGAAACCCTCATAGAGCTTTTTGCCGTTTTGCCGTCGTGTGATCCTGACAGAAACATTCTTCAGGGACAGCCCCTGCAATCTCGGGCAGACATCTCCGGCGATGATAAAGGGAACAAGCCCGGGATATCTCTTTGTCACTTTAAGACCCGCATCCTCCGCAAATCCGTAGCCGTCTCCCGTAGAGCCTGTAGACGGATAAGAAAGACCTCCGGTAGCTACTATCACTCTTCCGGCAGTTATTCTTTCCCTGCTCTCTGTCAAAGCTCCGGTGCATATGCCGTCACTGATGATAAGGCTTTTTATACCGGTATTAAGCCTTACTCTGATCCCCATGGAGCTGATACACTTCTCGAGTGCCTTTATTATATCCGACGAATGATCCGACACCGGAAATACCCGACCTCCTCTTTCAGTCTTAAGGCGGACTCCGTTATCTTCAAAAAAAGCCATTACATCGGCATTTGTAAATCCGTTAACGGCAGAGTAAAGGAATTTCTTATTGGAAAGTATATGATCGAAGATCTCATCCTCAGGACAGGCATTGGTAAGATTGCATCTGCCCTTGCCTGTGATAAACAGTTTTTTTCCGAGCTTTTCATTCTTTTCCGCGATACATACCCTGCTTCCCTCTCCGGCAGCCGCTATCGCAGCCATCATGCCCGCGGCACCGCCGCCTACGATCAGGACATCGGTATCGTTATTCATGGAAATTGATCTCCGGATAATTATAGATCTGCTTTGTGTTTACCTGTTCAAGACTGTCCCGGCCGTCCGTGTCGTACTCGGCATACACCTCTTCGATGCCGGTGATATTGCGCATCGCCCTGTCGCGGTTTTCCGAGAAGACCTGTGCTATCAGGGCGGTCGCGAGACTCATGGGTGCCGCCATGCTCTGAGCGATGGATACCTCCTCCGTCCTGGCGCAGAGCAGTATATGGGAATACATACGGCAGGGGGAGTCGGGACTGTCGGTAAGCGCAATGATACCGGCATTCCTTTCATTGGCATACTCCATGGCACGAAGTGTCTGCACCGAGTATCTCGGGAAACTGACACCAATCAGACAGTCTCTTTCATTGATATGATAAATAGTGGACAGGATATCGGAAGAATCAGCTCCTGTCACATATATGACATCAGACATCATTATCCTGAGATAATAGGCTATATATGTGGCTACCGGACTTGAATTCTTGATGCCCACGATATAAATATGCCTCGCCTTGTGGATCAGCCTGGAGGCATCCATAAATGCTTCCTCGTTTATAAGGCTTAAGGTCTCGTTCATCTTATCTACATCAGCCTGAAATACGGATCTGATTATGGTATTATTTGTCTGCTTTGTCTCATCCAGACGTCCTGCGGTAGCAAGCTTGCTCCTTACCAGCTTTGTCAGCTCACGCTGAAACTCCGGATATCCGTCAAATCCCAGAAACATGGCAAATCTGACCACCGTGGACTCACTGACCCCGCAAGCCTCTCCCAGCTCTGCCGCTGTCATAAAAGCTGCTTTGTCGGTCTCTTTGTTGATGTAGCGAGAAAGAGCCTTCCTTCCCTTACTCATGGAAGCAAAGCTCTCGTTGATCTTTCTGAATATCTCTGAGTCGTTATTCATAGAATGCGCTTATGGTATCTTCTAAAAGCTTGACCAGATCATCATCGGTCATATCGAAATCATCCTTTATCACCATGCAGGCAGCTCCGTGTATAAAGATCCACACCTTCATAAAAAGTACCTGAAATGCCTCGGGTGATATGCCCTGAAGCTTCCTGTATTCACTGGTGACAAACCCGTGGCTGCCTCCGTTTACAAGGTCATACATATTTCTGTCAGTACCGTTATCAAGTACAAATATCACAGCAAAAAGATTAGGATATTTCCTTGCGAAGCTGATATATGACATACCGAGATTCACAAAAGGCTTGTCGGATACAGACTTGAACTCGGCAACATACTGTGAAAAGAAGTTAAAGCACTTATCCATAAGATCAGCCTTCATCTCATCCATAGTACTGTATATCCTGAAGATAGGCTGGGTAGAGCATCCACAGTACTTGGCCAGATTTCTGGCCGACATCGCGCCTATGCCCTGCTCCTCCACGAGCTTGAAAGCTCCGTCAATAAGCCCCTCTTTAGAAATAACCTGTTTCCTAGACATACCTAAACTCCATTTCAAATCAAATAGCGAGTAACGAGTGATATTTTAATAAATTTCACCGGAAATGTAAAGAGGAATTTTTTAAACTGTGTCATACAAAAAGAGGGACTGAAAGTCCCTCTTTTATAACGATCTGCCTATATTCCTAAAAATCAGACTGGGTACGCCTTTGCGTCCTTATTACCCTTTGTGAGATCCACTCCGTCCTGCTGAGCCTTTCTGTACTTGAAGAAATCTGCGGCAACCTGGGGGAACAGCGCATATGAAAGCACATCCTCATCCGAAGGATTGTCTACCAGCTTCTTTGTCTCAGCCCTGAAATGCTCCATCTGAGGCTCGATAAGATCTGCGGGTCTGCAGGTGATAGGATTCTCTCCGGGTATTATCTTAGCCACAACCTCTGCGTTCATAGGCTTTACGGTCTGTCCGTACTTACCGCGGCAGAGATCCTTGGTCTGCTCGGTAGCCACTTTGTATCTCTCACCCATGAGCACGTTCATGACAGCCTGTGTACCGACTATCTGTGATGAAGGTGTAACAAGCGGGGGCTCACCAAAGTCTTTACGCACTCTGGGCACCTCCTCGAGCACCTCGTTAAGCTTATCGCTCTTGCCCTGCTCATCAAGCTGCTTGATCATGTTTGAAAGCATACCGCCGGGCACCTGATATCTCAGTGTATTGATATTCACACCCATTACCTTTGGTGAAAGGAGTCCGCTCTTTAAGCACTCCTCCCTGTAGGGCTCAAAGTGCTTTGCGACCTTGATGAGCAGCTCCATATCAAGACCTGTATCGTAGGGCGTACCCTGAAGAGCCTTTGCCATAACCTCGGTAGCGGGCTGTGAAGTACCCATTGCGAGAGGTGACGATGCGCAGTCTATCACATCCACGCCTGCCTCTATAGCCTTCATATATGTCATTGAAGCCACACCTGAAGTATAATGAGTGTGAAGCTGTATAGGCAGCTTGGTATTTGACTTCATAGCGGTGACAAGCTCATATGCAGGCTGCGGCAGCAGAAGTCCTGCCATGTCCTTGATACATATTGAATCCGCTCCGAGATTTTCGATATCCTTGGCGATCTGCTTCCAGTAATCCAGAGTATACGCATCACCAAGCGTATATGACAGTGCTATCTGAGCGTGTCCGCCCTCCTTCTTTGTTGCCTTGACCGAAGTCTCAAGGTTTCTGAGGTCATTAAGACAGTCAAAGATACGTACAATATCTATGCCGTTTGCTACAGACTTCTGTGCGAAGTACTCAACGACATCATCCGAATAGTGGCTGTAGCCTAAGATATTCTGTCCTCTGAAGAGCATCTGCAGCTTTGTATTCGGCATGCCCTTTTTGATCTTCCTGAGTCTCTCCCACGGATCCTCCTTAAGGAATCTCAGGCAGGAGTCAAATGTAGCTCCACCCCACATTTCCACCGAATGATATCCGACTTTATCCATCGTATCCAATATGGGAAGCATCACCTCGGTAGGCATTCTGGTAGCGATCAGTGACTGATGCGCGTCACGCAGAATAGTCTCGGTAATGCCTACTTTTTTTGCATTTTCAGCCATTTATTTTTCCTCCATGTTATTTACTGCTTACTTGTCTCTTTATTCTTCCGGATCGATCTGCGTCCCTCTATAACAAGTATGAAATTTGTTATCTGCCCATCTGTCCAGTCTATTGCCTGTAAAAATTCAATAAAATTAGCGTTCTCTGTCATCTTCATAATAAAGCTCTCACCTGATAGCTGTTTATTAATCAGACGATCCCAAATACTGCCATGAATGTTCCCGCAACGACGGCTGTTCCGATGACTCCCGCGACATTAGGTCCCATAGCATGCATCAAAAGGAAGTTCGTAGGGTCCTCTTCTGCTCCCACCTTCTGTGACACACGTGCTGCCATAGGCACAGCCGAAACTCCGGCAGAGCCTATCAGCGGATTGATCTTGCCTCCTGTCAGTACACACATGAGCTTTCCCAAAAGGACTCCGGCAGCAGTACCGAACATGAAAGCGATAAGTCCGAGTGCAACGATCTTAAGTGTAGTGGCATTAAGGAAAGCCTCTGCCGATGTCGTAGCTCCCACGGAAGTACCGAGGAGTATGACCACTATGTACATAAGAGCGTTTGAAGCAGTCTCCTGCAGCTGACGTACCACGCCTGACTCTCTGAAGAGATTACCCAGCATCAGCATACCGATAAGAGGCGCCGTGGTGGGCAGTATCACAGCCACCACTATGGTAACTATGATCGGGAACAGTATCTTCTCAAGCTTGGAAACAGGACGAAGCTGCTCCATCTTGATGGATCTCTCTTTCTTTGTAGTCAGCGCCTTCATGATAGGAGGCTGGATGATAGGCACCAGTGACATATATGAATATGCCGCCACCGCGATGGGTCCCATAATATCTGTCTGTCCGAGCTTTGAAG
This sequence comes from uncultured Lachnospiraceae bacterium, assembly GCA_905235585.1. Taxonomy (GTDB): domain Bacteria; phylum Bacillota; class Clostridia; order Lachnospirales; family Lachnospiraceae; genus NK4A144. The sequence goes on from CAJOME010000085.1 coordinate 9,090, forward strand.
CAAGGAAGATGGATGTAGGACCGTCAGCACCTCCGATGATCGAGATAGCTGCAGCCGCCCTGTCATTAAAGCCCATGGCTATTGCTCCGAAATATGCGGCAAATATACCGAACTGAGCCGCAGCGCCGAGCCAGAAGCTCTTTGGATTGGCAATGAGTGGACCGAAGTCTGTCATTGCGCCCACGCCCATGAATATGAGCGAAGGAAGTATCGCCCATTCATCGAGCTTGAAGAAATAATGGAGCAGTCCGCCATCCCGCATGATATCAGGATAGATGTTGACCAACAGCATACCGAAAGCAATTGGTACCAGAAGCAACGGCTCAAACCCCTTAGCGATGGCAAGATATAAGAATACACAAGCCACGGCTATCATTATGAGGTTTCCGATACTCATGGTAGCAAAAGCTGACTGCTGTGTCAGATTGCTCAGAGTATTTACAATGTATGACATTTTTTGACCTCCGGTGTCAGATTATTAGTTGAGTGTTGCGAGTACCTGTCCTGATTCGCATGCATCACCGACAGAGCAGTTGATGCTTGCTACGGTACCGTCCTGAGGTGCTACGACAGGGATCTCCATCTTCATAGCCTCTATGGTTACGACAGGATCGCCCTTCTTAACGCTATCTCCTACCTTGGTATCAAGCTTGAACACCTTGCCTGCTGCTCCTGCCTTTACCTCTACACCGCCTGCTGCTCCTGATGCGGCCGCCTTGGGAGCAGGTGCTGCCTTGGGAGCGGGTGCTGCCTTTTTGGGTGCAGCCGCAGGTGCTGCCGATCCTGTCTCCTCTACGGTGACATCATATGCTGTTCCATTTACTGTGATAGTATAGTTTTTCATTTCTTTTTCTCCTTCCGGAATATAGTCTTTAATAATGTCTTCTTATTGAGCGGACTACGAATCCGTCTCCGCTGCTTGATACTCCGCCGTTAGACGCTTCATAAGCCGCAATTGCCGCGGTGATGACTGCTACAAGTGCATCATCCCCTGCAAGCTCTTCGCGCTCGGCTATCTGGCTCACTGCATTGTCCACAGGAGTATTCTTTGACTCTTCCTTTGATCTGATGCCTTCATTCCCCGGCAGGAACCTAAACAGACTTATAATAAATGACAGGAAGATAAGTATCACAAAGGTCGTTCCCATACCAAGTATGGTATTTAGACCTGCTTTGCCTACCTTTTCCCCAAAGGTATAATCAGCACTCGTCGTAATGGATGTGATCTTGTTGTTTCCGTTCATTATCACAACGATCCGACCGTTTCTTGATGCGCCCTCTACATTGAATGTAGCCGTGACCTCATCGGATGTGGATGCGATTTCAGGCTGGGATATCCCCTTTATCTGTCCGAACTCCTCCTTAAGGCTCAACCATCCGTCAAGTCCGTTGATAAATGTCTCACCCTCAATAGAGTAACCATAATCCCTGAAGAAAGACTTGATCTCATCCATCTCCATAGCCTTAAGCTCGGCAGCCGAAGCATCATCGGTATTAGTGATACCGCTGACGATACCGCTCGCCAGAGCTTTATGGGAATCAGTGATCTGTATATCTCCCTCATTCTTTGCACAACCGAAGACCATCACGGAAAGAGCGGCGAACATCATGAGCATTATCGCTTTTTTGATATTTTTCATCATTTCCGAATATCCTTTCTTCAGACAGCGCCGTGCTTCTTGTCGGGTCTGTCTTCTCTCTTTGTGTAAAGCATCTCAAATGCGCCTATCACATACTTTCTTGTATCCTGAGGCTCGATGATGGTATCTACATAGCCTCTTGCAGCCGCTGATGCCGCACTGGTCTGAAGCGACTCATACTCACTTGCTTTCTGTGATATGGTGCTTTCATTCTCTCCGTCGTACATGATCTGCGCCGCGTGCTTTGCATCCATGGAACCGATCTTTGCATTGCTCCATGCATACGCATAGTCAGCGCCTATGGATTTTGAATTCATGACTATCGCAGCTGTACCGAAGGCCTCTCCGATATACACATTTACCTTAGGCACGGTAGCCTCTGCAAATGCTGCCGTAAGCTTTGCTGCCTCTCTTGCGATATTCTTCTCGGAGCACTCGCATGTGCAGTAGCCC
>CAJOME010000086.1 GCA_905235585.1 uncultured Lachnospiraceae bacterium
TCATCGGCGGACAGCACATAGAGAGTATGTCCGAGGCTGAGCTTGTAAAGTTCAGAAGAGAGCATGTGGGCTTCATATTTCAGGCATATGATCTGCTTCCGCAGCTGGATGCCGTGGAAAACGTAGCCCTGCCACTGTCCTTCAGGGGAGTGGGCAGGAGATTACGGACAAAAAAGGCTGAGCAGATGCTGAAGCAGGTGGGGCTTGAAAAATACTTAAGACACAGGCCGAATCAGATGAGCGGCGGACAGCAGCAGAGAGTGGGTATAGCAAGGGCTCTTGTGGTAGGACCCGAGATCATATTTGCGGACGAGCCTACCGGCAATCTCGATACCAGGACGACGCTCGAGGTACTGCATATATTAAAGGATGTCGTACACAACGGCGGTAATACCCTGATCATGGTAACACACGACAATAATCTGGCATCCTTCGCGGACAGAAGGATACATATAATAGACGGAGAGATAGTATATGAGGATTGAGCGCGGGCGATATAAAGGAGCAAAGGCGTTTGTCACGGTGTCCGTGCTTACGGCGGTGATGCTTATCACTTCCGTTTCTGCGGGATCGGGGATGTGCATGGTATATGCCGATCCGGTATCTACATATAATGAGGGCGGAACTGAGGGACCTGCTGCCGAGAGCGGCGAGAGATACAATACTGCCACGACCACCAACCCCTTTCTTATGCCGGGCAACACATGGGTCACACCGGTAGCTACCTACGGACAGGATGTGATAGTAGTGCTTCCCGTGGTAAATATGTTTAAATACAATATCTCGGATGTGATCATCACTCCGAGGCTGGGTGCCAAGACCGAGGACTTCCCGTTTGAGATAAACAATACCGGATATACACAGAAGATAGGCACTCTTTTGGGTGAAGACGCTCAGCCGGACTATTCATCGAGGATCTACAACTGCGCGTGGATGTTCAGGACAAGGGAGAACGTCAAGACCGGATACTACAAGATTGATTTTGACATCACCTATACCGATCCGACCTGCGCGGTGGATACCACTGTGATCTCCGTATATGTCAAGACGGTGGGGCTTCCCGAGAACGGCACCACGGACGGAGTGGATCCGGATAAGAAGATATCTACGCCGAGGCTTATTGTAAAGGGCTTTACCACATCACCCGAGGAGATCTTCTCGGGAAATCAGTTTACCCTGAACGTAGTCATCGAGAATACTTCAAAGGATACTACGGTAAAGAATCTCCAGATGGATCTGACGGCTACCGTGGAGGGATCCCAGACTCAGGCGAGCTATGCGGCGTTTCTTCCGACGTCGGGTTCCAACTCCTTCTATATAGACAGCATATCACCGGGCGGTCAGGAGGAGCTCACCATGGACTTTGAGGCCAAGTCGGGTCTCGAGCAAAAGCCCTATGTCATGACTATAGACATGAAATACGAAGATGCCGAAGCAAATCCCTATGAGGGTAAGGCAACGTTTTCCATACCCGTAAAGCAGGTGTCAAGGTTTGATATATCCACACCGGAGGTAGAGCCCTCGATGATCGCGATAGGAGAGCAGAGCAATCTCATGTTCTCGATATACAATACCGGCAAGACCACTCTTTACAATGTGCAGGTCAATGTGGACGATCCGTCGGTGCAGCCTGCGCTTGCCTATGTGGGCAACCTTGCCCCGGGAGCTACGGGCAATGTTGATCTTATGTTAACCGGAATGGCAGTATCGGAGGATCCCGAAGGGACGCTGTCGCTTAGGATCTCCTATGAGGATGAGAGCGGGGCGGTCTTCTCCCAGTCGAGAAGCATCAATCTGACTGTGGAAGAAACAATGGTCGAGGACTTCGGCCCCATGCCGGAGGAAGAGCCCGAACAGACAGGGATGCCGATCTGGCAGAAGATACTGATAGGCGCAGGTATCGGCGTGATACTCCTTACAGTAATCATTGTCATAGCAGGGAGCGTCAGAAGGAAAAAGAAACAGCAGGCAGAGGATGAGCTGGCATCGGAGCTTACAGACGAGCCTGATGAAGAGACACCCGGGACTGTCAGCGAGAGCGATACTCACGAGAAAGACCATCCGGAGGAAGACGATGAAAGCGGAGACTGACACGGATGAGGTTTTCTGACAAGTTCGGTATGGCATGGAGCTCGCTGACCAAGCGAAAGCTCAGGACATTCCTGACCATCCTCGGTGTCATGATAGGCATAGCCTCCATAGTCATCATGATGGGACTCGGAGAAGGGCTCAGGCTCCAGACAATGGAGATGATAGAGGAGTATGGAGGCATACGGACCGTAGAGGTACGGGAGGGCAGCGGTCAGAATACGACATCAGACGCAGGCAATGCCGCGACAGGTGATATCACGCAGTATAAGCTGACAGATGCCACTCTTTCCGAGATAGAGCAGATGCCGCATGTGGAGTCCGTATATCCCGTGCTGGAATTTCAGGCTGAAATGGAGGCGGGAAAGTACAGATACAGCGTATGGGGAGGCAAGGCTATGCCTCTTGACGTGCTTACAAACATGAGCTGGGAGTTCGCAGACGGAGCATGGCCGGCAGAGGATGATGAATTACAGTTCGTGTACGGCAACCTGGTGCTTCAGGACTTTCAGGATTCACGGGGAAACAACATATACTGGAATACCGGCAGGCTTCCGGATGTCGATCTGATGACATCCAGAATATATACAATATTTGATACGGAGAGCTACTATACTTCCAAACAGAAAGCGACTGACTCCGGGGTGGCCGTCTCATCCGCGGACGGTCAGACGAATGATACCGCAAAGCCCCCGTCTCCTCCCAAGAAATACCGGATACCTACCGCAGGTGTGCTCGCGGGGGATACGGGAGACTATAAGGAGTACTCCTGGGGCGTCTACTGCGATATAGAGGCACTGAAAAAAACATACAAAAAGGCTTTTAAGAACAGGGCGATACCCGGACAGCCCCTGAGGAAAAACGGCAAGCCGTATCCCGAACTCTTTTACAGCTCCCTGATGGTCATAGCGGACGATGTGGCGAACGTGGAGACTATCCAGCAGGAGATAGGAGAAATGGGCTACCAGACAAACAGCAACTCCGAATGGATAAGACAGGCGGAGCAGCAGTCCAGGAGCCAGCAGGCTATGCTTGGCGGTATAGGCGCAGTATCGCTTTTGGTGGCGGCTATAGGCATCGCGAACACGATGATGATGTCCATATATGAAAGAACAAAGGAAATAGGTATCATGAAGGTGCTCGGATGCGGACTGATCGACATACAGCAGCTGTTTCTGGCGGAGGCCGGATTGATAGGACTGGTTGGCGGAGCGGCAGGTCTTCTGGTCTCCGTACTCATCTGTCTGGTGATCAATAAGATAACAGGGATGACTACTGCAATGATACCGATGTGGCTGTATCCGGTCTCGATAGTGTTTGCCGTGATAGTATCCATGCTCGCAGGATATGCCCCGAGCAAGCGTGCAATGAGCCTTTCCGCGCTGGATGCGATACGCAGCAATTAATAGGTTTACATAAATGGTATTCAGTTCATTGGAATTCATTTTCAGATTTCTGCCGGTATTTATGCTGGTTTACTATCTGGTGCCGAGAGCATGGAAGAATGCGGTGATATTGCTCGGGAGCATTGTTTTTTATGCCTTTGGCGAACCAAAGTACGTATTGCTGATCGTAGCCTCCGTTGCGGTCAATTTCTTTCTTGCGAAAATCATGGCAGCAAGCCGCAGAAGAGTGGTAAGAGGCTTTGTTTTTGCGGTTGACATAATATTCAACGTGGCTGTGCTTGTCATTTTCAAGTATCTTGCGTTTATCATTACGAATATTAACGGATGCCTTGGGACGGCATACACGGTACCTGAGCTTACCCTGCCTCTCGGTATCTCCTTTTACACCTTTCAGATCCTTTCATATGAGATAGATGTATACAAAAGGCGTATACCGTACGACCGCTCACTTATTGATCTGGGGGCATATATACTTATGTTTCCGCAGCTTATTGCAGGACCTATAGTAAACTATACCGAGGTGTCTCTTGATATGAAGAGCCGTATAGTCAGGCTTACGGATGTTGAAGACGGACTCAGATCCTTTATAATCGGACTGTCAATGAAGGTGCTGCTGGCAAACAACTTCGGTACAATATGGGATAACGTGGGAACCGCGGGCTATGACAATATTTCGACCGTATTTGCGTGGATCGGAGCACTCGCCTATACATTCCAGATATATTTTGACTTCGCGGGGTATTCGCTGATGGCGATAGGACTCGGCAGGATGCTGGGCTTTAAGCTTCCGGACAATTTCAGACATCCTTATATGGCAGTGTCGATAAGAGATTTCTGGGACAGATGGCATATCACACTGACGAGGTGGTTTAGGGAGTATGTTTATATACCGCTCGGAGGGAACAGAAAAGGCACTGTAAGAACTTATGTAAACTTATTTGCGGTATGGTTTATTACCGGTCTCTGGCATGGTGCGGAGTGGAGCTTTATACTCTGGGGACTGTACTATTTCTGTCTGGTAGTCCTTGAGAGGCTCTTCGTCGGACGACTCCTTAAGAAGCTGCCGCGGCTCGTGGGACGTATCTATACACTGTTGGCGGTAATGCTGGGATGGGTGCTCTTTGCGACCGAAAGTATATCCGACACTTTGGTTTACATAACTAAAATGTTCACCATAAATACAGGAAATGATTATATGGAGCAGCTGCCTGCAGTCATCATGATGATCGTGGCGGGAGCCTTTTTTTCCACACCGCTGTTTGAGAGGTTTATGAAGCGCCATTCCAAAGACGTGATAGGGATAGCAGCTTTATTTGTGCTGTTTTGGGCATGTGTGGCAGCACTTGTGGATACGCTGTACAATCCGTTCCTTTATTTCAGGTTTTAGGGGTAATATGAAGAGATACATGCTGCTTATATTATTGATAGTGTCTGCTGTGCTGGTATCGATCCCAGGTGCTTTCATGAGCATCAGGGAGGGCAGCTTTACCCAGCCTGCGGCAGCGGTCACGATACATGCCGTAAAGAATGACCAGATCGAGGCACTCTTACCTAAGGTCATCAGCGACAGGATAAGTTTACATAATTCCAAGGTGGAGATTCCGGAGGATATAGCGGCTGCGATAGAAAAGGCCGCCAGGCCGGAAGCTGAAAGTGATACCGTGCCCGATATTGAGACCGACAGCATCGGAGATACCGAAAGCATGGAAAATACGTCGGATGATACAGACGGAGATCATGAGGAAGACAGTGAGTCTGAAGAGACCGAAGAGAGCGAGTCTGATGACGATGACGATGATGACGGTGATGACGATGACGATGATGAGGATGATGAGCAGGAGGAGGCTGTCTTCCCTAAGGAATTTACCGAGGTGTCGGATGAGTACTTTGCGGATGCGTGCTTTATAGGCGATTCAAGAGTACAGGGACTGGGGCTTTATTCCGATCTGCCCGGAGTGAATTACGGGACTGTGGGACTGCAGCTTTATAAGGTGTTCGAAAAAAGGGTGATCGATACTCCGGCCGGAAAGATGACTATACCGGAGATGCTTTCCATAGGACCCCAATACGGCAAGATCTATCTCGGCTTCGGGATTAACGAGATGGGCTGGGGCAATGCCGATATGTTTGCGGAGTATTATTATACGCTGATCGACTATATCAAGGCAGTACAGCCCGATGCCACGATCTACGTGATGGGGGTGATCCATGTGACTGCCGGGGAGCAGGCAAGCTCCAGCATATTCAATAATGAAAAGGTAAACGAGAGAAACGAACTGCTGAGTGAGATAGCATACAATGAGCATGTATATTTCCTTGATCTGAACGAGGTCTTTACCGGTGAGGACGGATGCCTGCCCACTGAGGATTCGTTTGACGGTATACATATCCGCTCTCAGGCTATGTACAAATGGGTGGATTACCTAAAAACCCACGCGATCAAATAAAGTTGACATAACTAAAAACGCTTGCCGGAAACAAACCGGGCAAAGTGTCTAATGACACGGCAATGATGCTGTGCTACAATCCCTCCTATAGTGCTTTAGATATGCAGCAATTCAGGCATGGAGGGCGTTATGTCAGTAGCCATAGTCACAGACAGCAACAGCGGTATCACTCAGGATGAAGCGGAACGGCTCGGGATTCATGTGCTTCCGATGCCCTTTACGATAAACGGAGATACATATTATGAGGATATAAATCTCACTCAGGATGATTTCTATGAAAAGCTCTCCGATCCGGATGCGGAGATACACACCTCACAGCCGCTGCCGGGTGACATCATGGATCTGTGGGACAGACTGCTCAGGGAGTATGATCAGGTTGTATGTATACCCATGTCATCGGGACTGTCCGGTACCTGTGAGAGCGAATCTCTTTTTGCGGAGAATTACGACGGCAGAGTCCAGGTCGTAAATAATCAGAGGATATCCGTGACACTGTTCAGGAGCTGTCTGGAGGCGATGAAGATGGCAGAGGACGGTCACGATGCGGTTTACATAAAGAAGAGACTTGAAGAGACCAAGTTCGATTCAAATATTTTCATAACCGTGGATACTATGAAATACCTGAAGAAGGGCGGGCGGGTGACTCCGGCTGCGGCAGCCTTTGCCGACCTCTTGGGGATCAAGCCTGTGCTTCGGATATATGGGGAAAAGCTTGATGCGTTTGCGAAGGCGCATGGTATGAAGAATGCCAAAAAGGTCATGATCAAGGCGATCGCGGATGATCTGGAGAGGAACTACGGGGGCATTACTCCGGATAAACCTAACGCATGGCTTGGAATTGCTTATACACACAATCTGCCCGATGCTATGGAGTTTAAGGTTGAGGTGGAGGAGGCATTTCCTAATTATCATATAGATATGTACCCGCTTTCTCTTTCGGTATCGTGTCACATCGGACCCGGGGCGCTGGCCTTGGCCTGTACAGGTATGCTTCCCGATGGGGTACAGGTCAGTTAATGTTACTGTTCAGACAGCTCTGCGCACTTGCTGTGAGCACCTGTAAGGTGTGAACAGTAACCAGTTAATGATCGGAAGTTCGTGTTTTTATAAAAAACACTTTATTTATCCGCTATAATGTCCGATATACATATAGGAGCAAAAACGGTAGCTGTCCTGATCAGCAATACGCACTTGCTGCTGAGGACGTACCAAAGAGTGAATTGAGCGGGAAGCCCGCCTGTTTACAGCACTGTTTGCGACGAAAAACAAGCAAAAGGAGAAGAGCATATGAAGAACAGAGATATAAATAAGGACATTCTCAAAGCCATAAGCATAGGACTGGCGGCTACGCTCGCGCTCATGCCGAATGCCACGGCATATGCGGCAGAGGGAGATGCGGAGTCGGATGGCGATAGTAATGATACGCATGAGGAGAGCAGCCATGAGGAGTCTCATGAGAGCAGCGAAACAGAGACCGTAAGCGAGGCGAGCGAGTCCGTGGCAGAAGCAGCGGCAGAGATAGCTCAGTCTGAGGCACCTGCGGCTCCGGAGGTTTCTGTGGCATTTGAAGAGGCTGCGGAGACTCTCGGAGATATCGCCGCGGATATGGCGGCACTTGATGTCGCAGAGGCGGCGGCTGAAGAGAAGGCGGAATATTTTAACGATATGCAGCATGTGGCGGACGTGTCTTCCGGCTATGCGGTCGAGGTCACGTCAGAAGCGGCTGAAGCCGTACAGACTGCGGATCAGACAGTTGATACCGCTTTAAGCGGGGCGGAGACCACAAAAGAAACCGTGACGGAAGCGGCTTCCGTGACATACACGAGCGCTTCCGCGGCAGACAGCGCTAAGAGCGAGGCTTCGGACAAGGTAGACGAAGTAAAGGAAGAGCTTACCGAAAGTCAGGCGGCGGTAGAGGAAGCTCAGGACAAGCTGGATCAGGCATCCAAAGCGCTGGATACTGCTGAGGATGCCGTCGAATCTGCCAAAGCTGCAAAAGAACAGGCGGATGAAGCAGCTAAGAAGGCACAGGATGCATTTAAGCAGCTGCTCGATGAAAACGGGATCTCGTATACCGAGGGTGAGGACGGGAATATCAGCGTAGATGAGACGGCTGAGATCACCGACGGAAAGATAAAGTCAGCCATAGATAAAGCCAGGAGTGCTGCAGAAAAGGCTACAGCGGATGCGGAAGCTGCGGGGACACAGCTCGAAGAAGCAACGACGGGTGCCTTAACTGCATTACAGGAAAAGGTGACGGCTGCCGGTGAGAAATATGATGCCGCTGTTGCAGCATATGACGAGCTTAATGCCGGATATGAAGAAGCTTGAAGGGATGCTCAAGTCGATCCGGACTCAGCAGGATAAGATCAAGGGCATCATAAATATAAACGACTATTGGAAGGAAAACGATGAGCTCTGCGCACTTATTGCACAATATATGCTGGCGCAGGATGATAATGTCGTGAGAGATTCCATCACCGTGACGCGCAATAGTAATGGTGCTGTATTGCAAAGGATAGATAACAACAGCTGTATAGAGATCTCATACAGGACGGCGGACTCGGATGAATTGCACTATGCTTATTATGATTATCATGCTTACCACCGCGATGGCGACAAGGTGAAGAACAGTACGTTGGATGCCGATCATATAGTAGTGCTTCAGAAGACCGTGAAAACCGCGAATACCGAAGGGAAAGCGACGGCCTTCACGGGCAAAGGAGATGATTACATCAGTGAGCGCGATATAGATAATGGCAGGGATCCGTATCAGAGAGCCGCGCTTGAGGTAAGCCGTGCTAAAGCAGCGGCAGAGGCTGCAGAGGCAGAGAAAGAAAGTGCGGAAAAAGCTCTTGCCGGATATGCGGACGTAGATGCTGCAAAGGCCGTGCTTGAGGCGGCAAACGCTGAGCTTGAAGCTGCAGAGGAAAGCTTTAGCGAGAATGAAAGAGCCGAGGAGCTTATAGATCTGATCAAAGCACAGAGAGAACAGGTTAATTCGGTAAAGAATAAGGACAACTTCTGGAAAGAGAACAGAACGCTGTCATGCTATCTCGTGGAATATGCGCTCATACAGCAGGGAGCTGCAGACATTTCGATCGGAGACTGGGTAACAAACAACGACACCATGAACCACTATTTCGAGGTGACATATACGCTTGATGGTGAGGAGAAGACTGATTATTTTGATTACATTGTAATGTATGAAAACGGAGAGACCATGAACTCATCCGACCGCGATGCGGGCAACTTCGTAGACAACAGCTCACTTTACAAGTCGGACAGCAGCTATGTCATAGATCACATAACGGTGGTGAAAAAGAGTGGTCCTACTTCGCCCAGAGAGGATGGCACTTACAGTAAATTTGACGGCAAAGGTGAGAAATTCTTTGATGAGAGTGATTTCATCCTCGGAAAAGACGCATATCAGAGCGCGAAGAGCAGGATAACGGATCTGCAGCAGGCAGTGGATAACGCCAAGGCTGTCGTGAGTGTGGCAGAGAACATACAGGCTCTTAAAGAACAGAAGGCGGCGGCCGATGCCCTAAGTGATGAGGCCGAGAGGGCAAGGCAGAAGGTAAATGACGCAGCCGCGGCATTGCAGCAGGCGAGGATCACATCCGCAATGGATGCGGATAAACTGGCTGATCTGACGAAGAAGCTTAAAGAGGCAAGAGAAGAATACGACTCTGCTGTGGAGAAGCTGCAGGAAGCCAGGGATAAGGTCGAAGCCATAGAGACTGTCATAGAGGAAATGGAGGCAGCACTTGGCACTGGCTTCAATTACGTGACTCCTTCGTCGGAAACAGAGTCATCGGATAGATCCGGCGGATCTTCTGACACATCGGGAGAAACGGCATCTGTTGCCGCGTCAGCCGGTGGCGCAGTGACAGGAGCGGCAGTTTCCGGCGGTACGACGGCTGAGGCTGTCGGCGCTGAGGTGCTCGGCGAGAGACAGGCACCCATTATACAGGCATATGAGGATGGTAACTTCAGCAGGAAGATGATGTTTACGGAAGACGGGATCAAGGTGTCCTTCCTGTGGTGGTTTATCATACTGATACTTGGAGCCAAGGGGGTACAGATGTACGCAAAGAGCCGCAAAAGCGAAAGAGCGGAGGATGACAGAAACGACAGATAAAAAAGGAGAACTTGCGTCATGACTTTGGAAGCAGAAGTAACAAGCGAAAAACGTAAAATAGGAAGAGTAGAGTTTAAGGCACCCAGTGTAGTGGTGATCTGTGACACCGGAGAGACTCTGTATGTACAGGTAGAGGATGCCAGCCCCAAGGGAATGGGTCTTTGGATGAAGGATGACCGTCCCGACATAGAGGGTAAGGATATTATCATAGTAGCGGATACTGTCATAATGTATGCGACGGTAGCACGTATGGTAAAGCGCGACGATGGCACTTATACAGTAGGTATCAGCGCAAAGAAGTTCACTCAGGAGGTACTGGAGTACCTGTTTAAGCATATAGGCGACCCTGACAAGGACTGAAAACGACATTTTAAGCCTATTTACCGGAGTTGTCAGACAAATTAAAATTTTTAATAAAATTGTATTGACAACTCCGATACGCTGTGGTATAGTTTAATCATTCCAAAGAGATGGAGGTACAGTCCATTGCACAACAGGAAGAGTTTCATCATTACATGAAAGGAGGACTTGACCACCAGCATAGGGATGTAGCTTTACGGGATCTTTTAGTCCGGTCAGATACGTAAAGTGAACAATCAGAATCGAAAAGCACAATGTGCGAGACCGGATTCATATAGAGGAGTAGATATAGAAGGGCGGAGAGAAGCGACAGATCAGGATTTACAGCAGGCGTATCAGATGCAATATGATGGCTGAAATTACATATAAGAGGTCCTACCGGAAGGGTGAGGACGGAGAGCCATAGACGAGTAGAGAGCAGATGAGACGCAGAAATGTGAGGTATGGTCCAATGGGACAAGAAGTAATGGATGAATCATCCGATTGAGGCGGAGCACTTGACGATCAGAAGTGTTCCGCCTCTTATTTTTATGGTATAATCCTTTCATTCTAAGGATATGTGCATAAATAAACATATATATTGCTTGGCACTTTTGTACTGCTGCTGAAATGAAAGCAGAAAAAATAATCCGGGGTAGAAAATGAAGCAGACAAGGCTTAAACCGATAGATCTTTTCCTGGTTTTATCGCTTGGAGGTACGTTTTTATTTATAGTACTTCTTATCGCCACTCAGGGCGAAGCGATGCGATGGCTTATCATGGAAAATAATTTTGATTATTCGTTTACCGACTATTTCAGGCACGTCGGGTTCACTTCGGATATGAAGAATTTCTACTTAAACACAATAGAGGCTCCGTTTCCGCCTTTTGCTTATTTACTGTATTATCTGCTGTACAGTCTCGATCCCACGGACGAAATATGGGACGTGGAGTCATGGGAAGCAGTACGAGACTATCGTTTCAACATGCTTATATATGTGATGCTCATCATACTTCTGGCACTTCTTTTCAGACTGCTCACGGACAAGATATTGACTTACAGTACCTCGGAGAAGAATACGGCTCTTACATGCGCGATTCTCTTTTCCGCGCCCTTTATGGCCGGAGCCATCGAGCGGGGAAATATAGCGTTTCTTGTAATGCTTATGGTACTTGCCGCGTTTTATCTTAGGGATTCCGATAATGCCGTGTGCAGGGAGGCTGCATTGCTTCTGATAGCTATGGCATCAGGCATAAAGGTTTATCCGGCGATAATGGGTCTCTTATATATCAGGGAAAAAAGATGGAAGGAGGCTGTGAGGCTCTTTATTTACGGACTGCTGTTTTTCTTTGTACCTTATGCTTTTACGGGCGGTATTCCGGCGATGATAAGCCATTTGAAGATATTGTTCTTATTTGAGACGCAGAGCTATGCCAGCTGGACGGACATACGCAACTTCCTGCTGTCGATATCCAAGGTGCTGGGGCAGTATGAGAACTCACCGTATTTTGTCAAATACTTTAAGATAATAGAAAATCTGTATCTGCTGCTATGTGTGGCATCGCTCTTTAAGACGGATAAGTCATGGAAAAAGGCTCTTTATATATGCGGAGTCATGTCATTGTACGTGCCGTCGAGCCATCGGTATGTTTCTATATATATGGCGGTTCCTCTTATATTGTATCTGAAGGATGCCATGGAACAGACTGAAAGTGGGGATAAAGGAGTGATTTACACAGTGCTTTTTGCTTTGATATTTACTAATCCGGTTTACGGTTATTTCACAGGCTGGTCAGCGGATCTTTTCATATTTGCGCCCATCTATGTGCTTATGATATATGCATTTGTGCAGGAGTGGATCGTGCCTGCGGTGGTCAGGAGAAGGCTGAATGCGGCAGCATAAGCATAGGCATTGCTTAATAACTTCAAAACCATCAAAATATATATGTTTTTGCGACAGTGTCTGATGGCTCTACGGCTTGCATATAGTTTGTTGCTCGCAGTTATCTCGCTTCTATGTCAGTAACAAAGTGCCTTTTAGGTTTT
>CAJOME010000087.1 GCA_905235585.1 uncultured Lachnospiraceae bacterium
GATGAGCGGTTGCGGTAGCTCGGATACGGCGTCTACTTCAAGTAAGCAGGAATTGCTCAACGTGTCCTACGACCCGACGCGCGAACTTTACGCCGCCATATTAAAAAGGAGGAAGCATGGCAGAGTATTATCTTGAATTAAAGGGAGTATCAAAGTCCTTTCCGGGTGTAAAAGCACTGGACGATGTTTCATTAGCGGTGAGACCCGGTACTGTGCATGCGCTTATGGGAGAAAATGGTGCCGGCAAATCCACACTTATGAAATGCCTGTTTGGTATTTATAAGATGGATGAAGGTGAGGTTTTAATTGAGGGTGAAGCGGTAAATATCAACTCTCCGGACGAGGCAATGAAGCATGGTGTAGCTATGGTGCATCAGGAGCTGCAGCCTGTACTTCCGAGAAGCGTAGCTGAAAATATGTATCTTGGACGGTTTCCTACTAAAAGTATCGGACCGTTAAAGATGATAGATCACAAAAAAATGAATGAGGATACGTCATACTGGCTTAATGAGGTCGGTATGGACTTTAATCCAAAAACGATCCTGTCTGACCTGTCCATTGGTCAGATGCAGATAATAGAGATAGCAAAGGCAGTTTCCCATGATGCCAAGGTCATCATTTTCGACGAGCCGACCTCTTCGCTTTCCGACAAGGAGGTCGAGGTTCTGTTCAAGATCATGAATGACCTGAGAGACCGGGGAGTTGCCATGATATATATTTCCCACAAGATGGATGAGATAAAGAGGATAGCGGATGAGATCACTATCATGCGTGACGGCAGATATGTCGGCACATGGAAGGCAGCGGAGATAACCACGGAGGATATCATCACGAAGATGGTGGGTCGTGAGCTCACAAATATCTATCCCGCTCATCCGGACACTCCGGGCGATGTAGTGCTGGAATGCAAGAATCTCACTTCAATAAACGAGCATTCATTTAAGGACTGCTCCTTCAAAATAAGAAAGGGTGAGATAGTAGGCTTCGGTGGTCTTGTAGGAGCGCAAAGGACTGAGCTCATGGAGGCGGTATTCGGTATGAGAAATATCAAATCCGGTGAGGTTTTTGTGAATGGTAAAAAGGTGGATACCCATACGCCGAGGAAAGCGATGAATGCAGGGCTTGGACTTATTACAGAGGACAGGCGCGGCAACGGTATACTCGGATGCCTGTCCATAAAGGACAATGTTGGAGTGTCTGTATATGACAAGAACCTTAAGGGCGCGATAGTCCTGGACCACAAGAATATAAATGGGATTGTCAACAACAGCATAGAACAGCTCCGGATCAAAACTCCCAGCATGAATACAGCCATAGCAAGCCTGTCAGGCGGTAACCAGCAGAAGGTCATCATAGCAAGATGGCTTGCAAATAATCCTGACATACTTATCATGGATGAGCCTACGAGAGGTATAGATGTAGGAGCGAAGCATGAGATATACGAGATCATGGTCAGGCTTGCGCAGCAAGGTAAAGCGATCGTGATGATATCATCCGAGATGCCCGAGCTTTTGGGTATGGCTGATCGTGTATATATAATGTGCAACGGTTACATAAGAGGCGAAATATCCGATCCTGCAGAGCTTACACAGGAGAGGGTCATGAAGTACGCAACCATGTTCTGATAATAAACAACAGAGAGGAAAAGAGATGAACAAAAAAGCATTTAACCTTAAAGAATTTCTCATCAACTATGGTGTTATCCTCGTCATGATCATCCTTGTGGTCATTACGAGCATCAAGTCACCGAACTTCCTGTCGAGTAACAATCTGATGAATCTTCTGCTTAATATGAGCGCGAGGCTTGTCATAGCTTTAGGTATCGCCGGATGTGTTATCACCGCAGGGTGCGACCTTTCAGCAGGTCGTATGATAGGTCTCGGAGGATGTATAGCCGGTATCCTGCTGCAGAAGGCAGATTATTCCGGAAAGTTTTATCCTGATATGCCTCCTATGAATTTGTTTCTGGTAATTGCCATAGTGATGCTCATTACTGCTTGTTTCGGAGCGATCACCGGATTCTTCATCGCATTTCTCAATGTGCCGCCTTTCATTTCCACCCTGGCGATGATGGAGATAGTATACGGTCTTAATCTTATCTATACTAATGCGACTCCTATAGGCGGATATGTTGATTATTATACGGCTCTTGCAACGGAGAGATTCCTGTTTATCCCGTGGCTGGTGTGGATCGCTATTGTGATCGCGGTGATCACCTGGTTCATATTTAATATGACTCGTCATGGTAAATATATGTATGCGATAGGCGCCAATCCTCAGGCTGCCGAGGTCACCGGTGTGCCGGTCAGGCTCACGATGATCCTGATATATGCAAAGGCAGCTGCGTTTTACGGACTGGCCGGATTTATGCTTGGAGCAAAATCAGGTGGAGCTTCCGTCAATCTCGGACTCGGATATGAGATGGAGGCGATCGCTGCATGTACCATCGGCGGTGTATCTGTGACCGGAGGACGAGGCAAGGTCTCATCTGCCGTACTCGGTGTAGCGGTATTTGAGCTTTTGAAAGCGGCATTACAGTTCCTGGGAGTCAATGCAAATGCTCAGTGGATCGCGCTTGGTGTGATCATTTACATAGCAATATCGCTTGATATAAGAAAGTACGTCACAAAGAAGTGATCATAGCGAGGGGCTTTTGACCCTCGCATCATAAAATCAGGAAAATCTCTGGAACAGGCGGTCGGTAAACGGCCGCTTTTTCCGCTTTTCTTATATCTATACTCGAAAGGGGTGAATAAATGAATTACCAGTGCGGTGACGGGTGGACGGAGTATTATCGGGAGACTGATCCGGAGAAAAGGAAGCTGTTATTTAAGCAGATGTCCGATGTGTATGACGATGGCGCAAATGAGCTCAGACACAGGCTGTATGAGAAGCGTCACACAGACAGTGCCCATCCGGGGAAAATGGTAGATAAAGGGGTATTGGAAATAATGCTGATGTCTGTAAATGATAGCCTGATATACAGATTGTCTCCGTTTACTGCAAGGTCTATACGCAGATCCATGACCGACCTCGGCATTGATGAAGTGTGTGATGACAATGATATGAGCGCGTCTGCTGTCTATTGGGAGATAAGGAATGCCGCAAGGAGGTACTTTGAGAATTGCAAAGGTCCGCAATATGCGAGAAAATGGTTTGGGATGGTAGCCTCATCTGATGATGAGAAGCTGGAGAAGACGGCATATGATGTATGGACGATGACAGTCCGCATACCTGAAATTTACGGTATGACAGAGGAAATGCGTATCTTTTCCGATGCAGTCCGTGATGAGTTTACGGAGATGTCTGAAGAAGCGAGAGCATCCTATATGAGACAGGTAAGGCAGGCAAAAGGAAAGCTTTAACAACCACATGAGGCTAAAAACAAGACTGATATTCAGCTACTGTCTGATAACCGTTATACCGATCATTATTTTTTCATCTGTCATTATAAGAAGGATTATGACGGAGAGGGAAAGAGATGCCATCTATGATTCGGACAGTCAGGCTGTACAGGCATGTGAGTCTATAGACGTTTATATAGATGTATGCCGGGAGATGGTAGAGTATTTTATACGCGACAGCATTGGGGATTCTGATCTTGATAATGCCGAGGAGCTCATAAAGGAAAGGCAGACGGATATCATGGCGGCATTTCCGGGCATAGTGGGCATAGCTTTGGCTGATGAATCGGACCGGTTTATCGGAACAGGGATGAGTCGTATATCAAGGGACAGATTTGCTGATGAAAAGTGGTTCAGTAAAGCGGCAGACTCTCCGGGTAAATTGATGATCCTCAATGAACTGGGGAGCAGGATCGTGATCCTGGATGATGTCTACAGCGTGGACAGTTATTTTTCTTTTGTCGAGGGCTTTTATCTCAACGGCAAGCGGACTGTCATCATGATAAATGTAAAAAAGGATGTCTTAAAGACCCTTATAGACTCTGTATCCGGAGTAACGGACAGTTTTGTTTTTATTGTGGACAGTGACGGAGACATCGTTTACGCTCCGGTGAACACAGTAGTCTATCGTCTGGACGAACAAAGCCTTTTGTTGGAGAGCGGCTCAAGAGATGAGGTGGTCGTAAACGGCATCGAATATAACCTGAGCTCCCGTGGGAGCAAAAACACGGATTGGCGCATTATCAGCGTGATCTCGTCTTATGCGTATAAAAGGAACAGCCGGATCGCGCTGTTTACGTTCATTGCCGTTGCACTCAGTATACTGATAATGATCGTCATTATATCTATCCTGCTGGCGAACTCTTTTAACAAACCCGTACAGGAGCTTATAGAAAAAATGCGCAGGGTGGAAGAGGGAGATCTTTCTGTCAGAGTCGATTTTAAATACAAATATGAGATCGGCATGCTTGGGCGCACATTCGATGATATGCTTGACCGCATGAATGTCATGATGGAGCAGATACAGACTGAAAAACAGAGGACTCTGCAGGCCAGACTCAAGAGCATCCAGGAGCAGATCAAGCCGCATTTTCTGTACAATACCCTGGATACGATCAACTGGATGGCACGCGGGAAGCAGGCGGATGATATCGTAAAAATGGTAGAGGCTCTTACCAGGATGTTCCGGCTCGGACTCTCTCAGGGCAGGGATTATATAACCGTGAGGGATGAAATAGAGCATATTACCAATTATCTTTATATACAGGGAGTGAGATACGGCAGCAAGCTCAGATATGATATTGACACAGACGCGAATGCCCTGAAAAGGACGATACCCAAGCTCATATTGCAGCCGTTGGTGGAAAATTCCATATATCATGGGATCAAGCTTAAGAAAGGCGGTGGCGAGATACACATAAAGGCTAAGATGGAGGGGGAAGAGCTGCTGCTTTCCGTATATGATACCGGTGCGGGCATGACAGCTGACAGGCTGCATGATATCAGAGAAGAGATAACGGCAATAAGGAATGGCGGGATCGGCAGCTTCGGCATCACATATATAATAGAGCGTTTGGGAATATATACTCAATGTGACTACGATATTGAGATAGACAGCGCCGAGGGAGAATTTACTGAGGTTATCATAAGATTGAGAGAAAGGGGGAACTATGTATAGTGTATTGATCGCTGATGATGAGGAGATAATCCGCAGGGGAATAAAGAGTCTTGTGGAAAAAGAAGAAGGATTCAGTGTGACGATGATGGCGGAAGACGGACAGGAGGCACTGGCGATCGCATCCGAAAAGGAGCCGGATGTATGTATCGTAGATATCAATATGCCTTTTCTAAACGGTCTCGATTTTATAGAGCGTTTTCATAAGCTTTGTCCGGATTCCTGTGTGGTGATCATCACGGGATACGATGATTTCTCATATGCCCAAAGGGCTTTAAGATTGGGTGTGATCGAGTATCTCTTAAAGCCTATAAACGAGGAAGAATTTTCCGGGTCGATGAAAAAGATCAAAAGACGGCTGGACGCGCGGGACAGCAATGAAAAGATGCTTAAATGGGTCACTGACAACAGCAAGGAGTACACTAATGTAGAGGATAAGAGGAGCAGCTATTCCGCGATCACAAAAGCGGCGCTTGACCGTCTGAATGAATATTATTCCGACGAAAGCCTCTCGCTTGAAGAAACCGCGTCCATACTTCATGTATCTGCCCCATATCTCAGCAAAACCTTTAAGGAGGAAACAGGAGATACATTTCATAACTATCTGCAGAGGATGAGACTGCGCAAGGCTGCAGAGATGCTCAAGGACGAGAATAATATGGTCAAGGAGATCGCTTACGCATGCGGGTATTCTTCCCTTCATTATTTCAGCGCCGCCTTTAAGAGAGAGACAGGCATGTCTCCTGTTGAATATCGTAAGAGCGTGATAAACAGAGATTGAGATAAATATGGGGAAAAGACAAGCTGTAACATTTCCTATACTCCTTTTACTGTGTCTGGCATGCGTATCCCTGTTTGCCGGCTGCGCAAGTGCAAGAGAAACAGGCGTTGACAGGGTGATCGGTGTGTCGCTTGCCAATCAGACTGATGAGTGGAGGATAGAGCTGAAGAAAGAGCTGTCGGCCGAGGCAGCAAAATACACGGATCTCAGGCTTATCTTTCTTGATGCCGGCGGAGATACCGATAAGCAGAAAAAGGATCTTGATGAGCTTCTGGAGTATGGTGCGGAGCTTATCATAGTATCCCCGGTTGATATCGATATGCTGATGCCGTCCGTGGAGAAGCTGTATCAGGAAGATGTGCCGGTGCTGCTGCTCGACCGCACGATAAAGGGCTATGACTATACATGCTTTTTTGGCAACGACGATACAATGCTGGTACGGAAGGAGGTCGATGCTATCTATCAGCTGACCGGGAAAGGGAGTGAGGAGCCCGTAAAGGTCGTCAACATCCTTATTGACAGCTATATCGGCAGACAGAGAGCGAAGCTCTTAAGAGAAACGATGCCGGACAGTACCGAGATCAGACAGCTGGTAGTTAAAAGCGGGACAAGGGACGAGACAGAAGATATACTGATGGAGCTAAAGAGCGTACTGGAGGATGCTGATATCATACTCACGCAGAATGATTACATGGCTCATGGTGCTGCTCTTGCGTTGGAAAAGCTGAAGACCGCCGACATAAAAATCCTGGGAGTCGATGGCTTTATGGGAGAAACAGGCGGAATCGAAATGGTGGAAAACGGAATAATAGACGGTACGATAGTCTGTCCGTTAGGAGTAAGAGAAGCCATAGACTATACCGTCAGACTAAAAAACAGAGAAAACGGGCTTCCCAAGCAGATCATATTGAGAAATACCCTGGTCACACAGGATACAGTCGAGGAATATCTGAGGGAAAAAGAGAATATCGAGGAAAGAGCGGTGTCAACGGTGGGCTTTATACAGATCAGGGAGGATACCGCGTTTCGGAAAGCAAATATCAGGTCATATACTGACGCGGCCAAAGAATACGGGATGGATATGGAGATACGCGAGTGCGCTTCACCTGAGGAGCAGCGTCAGGCGTTTGAGGATTTTATTTCAGAGGGAAAGGATGTCATCGTGTTGTCACCTATCGTTGAGGAAGGATGGGAGCGGGAACTGATAAAAGCTAAGCAAAAGGACATACCGGTGATCCTGTCGGACCGCGAGGTAAGTGCCGATGATGCGCTGTATGCTTTTTTTATCGGATCTGATTTTACGGAGGAAGGCGCCAGATGCATGCGATGGATCAGGGATAATATGTCTGCTTACGATACGGTCAGGATACTTGAGCTCGTGGGGACCAGTGGTTCGTCACCGGCGCTTGGCAGAGGAAAAGGCTTTAGGGAGGATATGAATGGCGATCAGCGATACAGGATCGTAGAGAGCCTTAATGGTGATTTTTCTGCTGAAAAAGGATATCTTAAAATGAAGGAGTATCTGACCTCTCATGGCAAGGATTTCGATGTGCTCTTCTGTCATAATGATGAAATGATGATAGGCGCGGTAAAAGCGATAAAAGAGACAGGCATCATACCGGGAGAGGATATTAAGATAATCTCAGTAGACGGCACATCTGAGGCATTGCAGATGCTTCAAAACGGTGAAGTGAATTTTGTGGCTGAATGTTCACCGCTTCTGGGAGAAAACGCGATGCGCGGCATCCAAAATATCATGAAGCACAGCGCGAATGATTTGCCGCTTAAGATCATCACAGATGAGGAATGCTTTGATCAAAGCATATCAGATTCCGTTATAAGATACAGAGAATACTAAAAATCATAAATTATAATTATCTGATTGCAAATACTACGAGTGGAGATTGCATTATAATATCCACATCAAGGCTGTTATACAGCTACAATATTTTGTATTCATAGGAGGTACAATTTATGAAAAAGAAGTTATTGTCAATCGTTTTGAGCCTGACTGTATGCGCATCGCTTGTAGCAGGCTGCGGCAGCGCGCCGGCAACGAGCGCTCCCGCTGAGAGTCCTGCTGCAGCTGAGGAAGCAGCACCTGCAGAAGAGGCAGCTCCCGCAGCTGAGGAAGCAGCACCTGCAGAGGAGGCAGCTCCCGCAGAAGAGGCAGCACCCGCAGGAAGCTCAAATGACAAGCTGGTGGTCGGCTTTGCGCAGATCGGACAGGAGTCAGGATGGCGTGACGGTGAGACCAATGATATCCAGTGGTATGCAGCACAGCATACCGACACTATTGATCTTGTCTTCGCAGATGCACAGCAGAAGCAGGAGAACCAGATCAAGGCTATCCGCAACTTCATCGA
>CAJOME010000088.1 GCA_905235585.1 uncultured Lachnospiraceae bacterium
GTTCTGTGATTATTTGAGTGAATCAAGGATACTCTGAGCGTTATCCTTTGTAACCTTTACATAGTCACAGCCGATGTAATAGTCGTTGCCCTTGCCTGTAACGAAGTTTGCTGCTGCATCTGCTGCTGAGTGTGACTGTGCGATGTGATCATTAAATACGGTACCTGTGATGGATCCGTCGATGACATCCTCAACAACCTCTGTAAGAGCATCCACACCTACAAGGTAGATATCCTTGCCGACTGTACGGCCTGCTGCCTTGATGGACTCAAGAGCACCGAGTGCCATTGCGTCGTTGTTGCAGAATACGACCTCAATTTCATTTCCGTTCTGTGCAAGAGAGTTAGCTACAAGCTCCTGACCCTTTGTGGTATCCCACATACCTACCTGATCATCAAGCTCGTTAACCTCAAGTCCTGCATCCTGAAGAGCCTTTACTGAGAACTCTGTACGATACTGAGCGTCAACGTTCTCGGGGTCACCCTCGATCATGATGTAATCAACCTTGCCGTTACCGTTGAAATCGATGGCATCAAGACCAAGATCAGCAATGATCTCACCCTGCATAGTACCTGACTGACGTGCGTCACATCCTACGTAGGTAACATCCCAGCCGTTGTCCTGCCATCTCTTCTCTTCTGCCTCATCCGGCTCACGATTGATGTATACAAGAGGGATGCCAGCGCCTACAACCTTATCAGTGATCGTAGCTGCTGAAGAAGAGTTAACGGGGTTGATGATAAGTACATCTACGCCGTCAGCAATAAAGTTGTCGATCTGACCTGACTGTGTAGCCTGATCGTTTGCACCGTCAACTATGGTGATGTCCGTGAAGCCTATCTCCTTGAGATATGACTCAAGCTCAGTACGGAAAAGCGTCATGAAGTTATCATTGAACTGATAAATACATACGCCAACCTTCTTGCCGGCAACATCTCCTGATGCCGCATCTGCTGCTGCGTCAGCTACATCAGCAGCATCTGCTGCTACATCTGCTGTCTCCTCGGCAGCCTCAGCAGCAGGAGCAGGAGCAGCTTCCTCTGCAGCTGCAGGAGCAGGAGCCTCAGTTGAAGCTGCGGTGCTTCCGCAACCAGCAATAAAGGTCGCACTCACGGCCATAGCTAAAACAATTGACAGTAACTTCTTTTTCATAAGTTTTACCTCCTTGAAATATGCCGCTATAACGCGGCTGTTAAGAATAAACATCATATATTGTATTATTATATTTGCCGGAGGTATTTGTGTTTAGTTAATCAAAAGTTGTGATTTCTTAATATTTTAAAAAGAATACACAGAAATCGCACAATATCGACAATTTCGGAGGAAACAATAAAAGAAGATCGAAATCATCCGGCATAAAGTCATGCAGCATCACGGCTATATGCCCGCCTGATATTGTGCGTAACATCCCTGCGCATTAAATATGTATGGATTATTGCATCAAAAACATAATATCCTTTTCCTTATGCTATGTATTTATACTAAATCAATCAATAGTTGTGATTTTTTGATACCATCCGCGCAGCTTGTGTTCGATTGAAAAACCCCCACGGCTGTGCTACCATTCGCATATCAAAAACGCGTGCATACCATACGATCTGTGCGCTAAGAGCACGCAGGTGTGCCAAATGGTCAAAGCCGTGCAAAAGAAAGGACGATAAGATGTCTGAGGACAAAAGATCAAACAATGACCCCCGTAAAACACTGAACGATACCGCATACAACGTTCCCTTCAAAAGCGCCGTGGAGCGCTTTGAGGAACAGGTCGGGCTGTCAGGAGACAGGACAGCCGTTGCGGCAAAGCATATCTCTTTTTCATACTCAGAGCTGGACGAATATACAAACCGTATCGCAAACGCCCTCATGCTTCTCGGCGTCAAAAGGGATGATACTGTCGTACTCCTGCTCGACCGGAATATCATGTACTATTTCGCAAACCTTGGCGTACTAAAGTCCGGCGCGGCCTTCATCCCGGTTAGCACCTCATACCCCTATGAAAGGATAGACAGCATATATAATGACAGCGAATGCCGTTTTCTGATAACCTCAAGGCGGATATTTGAAAAAAGACGTTCCCTCCTTGAGCCAATATCCGGCCGTGTCCTTTTCCTGGGCGACCTCATGTTCTCTCCCTCCGGCGAAAGACCCGGCGTACCCACGGATGAAAACGACCTGGCTTACCTCATATATACGTCAGGCTCCACGGGAAAGCCCAAGGGCGTGATGATCGAACACGGCAATCTCTCGAATTTCCTGGATCCCAATCCTTTGAATCTCGAGATCAGGCGCATCGTCGAAAACGGTGCCGTGCAGCTCGCCCTTGCCGCCTTTACCTTTGACGTATCCATCATGGAGCAGTTTATCGCCCTGACATCCGGCATGACCCTTGTGCTTGCGTCGGATGATGAGATCATGAATCCGGCAGGGCTTAAAGAGCTTATGGACGCATGGCACGTTGACTCCATGTTTACTACCCCGAGCTTTTTAAATACCCTTCTTATGATACCGTCCATGAGCGAGGCTCTTGGTCGGATACGTGTTTTTGATCTGGGAGCCGAGGCCTTCCCCGATGAGCTTTATAACCGTATCCGCTCCGTAAACAGCGGCGGCGTTATCATAAACGGATACGGTCCCACCGAAGCAACCATAAGCTGCATTGCAAAGGAGATAACGGACGACGGACGCGTGACTATAGGCCGGCCGGCGACCAACGTCTTTTGCCACATCATCGATGATGAGGAAAACGAAGTCCCCGCCGGCAGTATCGGTGAGCTCCTGATCTGCGGGAAGGGCGTCGGACGCGGATACAGAAACCTTCCCGAAGAGACGGCAAGAGCCTTTATAACCTATGACGGGATGCGCGCATACAAGAGCGGCGATCTCGCCCGTATAGACGAAAACGGCGAGATAGAATTTCACGGGCGTAAGGACTATCAGGTAAAGCTGAGGGGACTCAGGATCGAGCTGGGAGAGATAGAAAACGTGATGAACTCTTGTCCCGGCATAGATGTCTGCGCCGCAGCAGCCATTGACGGCAAGCTTCTCTGCCTGTATTACACCGTAAAGCAGGGGGAGGGCGGCGATGATCAGGTTACGTCGTTCCGTGCCTTCGCCAGAGAGCATCTCGCACACTACATGCAGCCGGAGCGCTATATACAGCTTGATAAGATGCCCTACAGTGCCAACTGGAAGATCGACAGAAAGGCGCTGCCAAAGCCCGAAAACATACAGACCGACGCAAAGGCTCCGGAGAATGCGATGCAGGCAAAGCTGGTGGATATATTTTCGGACATTCTAAAGAACGACTGCATCGGAACGGATACAGTCCTGGCGGATGTCGGACTTACCTCACTGCACCTGATACTTGCCGCTTCCATGATCGGCGAAAGCTATGACATCATCCTGAACATTCCGGAGCTGAAGCAGTGCTCAACCATTTTGCAGCTGGAGCAGCTCATCCTGAATAAGCCGAAAACTACAGGAGCGGAGGATGTATATGACGCTCCCGCTCTGTGGACACAGAAGCTGTATTACACTCTTCCGCGCATCAGCACCCTGACCGAATGCGTCATGGCCGTTTCCGTCATGCTGGATAAGGATATCGATACCGAAAGGCTGAAAACAGCGATACGCTCCGCTGTCAGGCTGCATCCCGGACTGCTCGTGCGCTTTGAGATGCGCGACGGGGAGCTGCATCTCATATATCCCACAGAGGAGGATATCAAAAGGGAGACGGATCGCTTCCCCATAGATGTCATCGCATCGGATGATGCTGAGATCGAAGCTGCCATCGCATCTCTTTGCACCGACCTGCTGGAGCCGGAGGCCTATCCCGCCTTCAGCTTCGCGATATATGAGACGGCCTCGGCCAAATATCTCACCATGCGCATAGATCATTCCCTCGGCGACGGCGAAGCGGTATCACTTCTCACGGAGCACATATTTAAGCTTTACGACGGTGAGAGCGTCGCACCCGAGATCATGAACATCGCGCAGTACGCGGCGGATCTGGCAGAAAAGAGAAATAAGGGAGAAAACAAAGAAGCGATCGATTATTACAAGGGGCTCCTGCAGGATATATCGTCCCGACCGGCATTTAAACAGGAGGAGAGTCAATCCGGAAAGCGTGAAGAGGTCTTTATCGGGAATCTTTCCGCCTCAGCAGAAGAATGCTCGACGGCCGCAAAAGCGCTGGGTGTATCCGAGCATGTGTTCTTTGCCGCCGCCACCCTGCTCATGCTCGCAAGGCATACAAAAAGCCGCAGGATCCCGCTGGTCATACCCTGCAGCGGCAGGGAGGATTACAGGATCAGCGAAACCTTCGGCATGGTACTGCACAACACGATGATCTGTCCGGATATCGACCCCGGCATGACGGTAGCGGATTTTATGAGATCTGTCGAGGAGCAGTGCTATAAGAGCATGTCCTTCGCGGAATTCCCCGCAGATGAGCTGAGCGCGTTCTATCCGGAAATACTGGACCGCCTGTTTATATACCAGGGCGATTCTGCATCTCACACGGTCGCGGGAAAGACAGTCTATGAGGAATGGCTTGAGGATACTGAGGATGACGACGACCCCATTGAGACAAAGCTGCGTCCCTCATCCGATATCGGCAGCTATCCGATCCCGGAAGCGGCCAAACGATGGATCCTGTGCCAGACATGTTTCGAGGTATTCCGTGACGATGACGGTATCCTGTTCATTCTGGATGCGAAGGTCAGCGATGAGGATCGGGAAGTCATGAATGAAATGGTCTCCGACTTTGACGGGATCTGCTCCGCAATATGCAGCGGCGGAAAAGATATGAAGCTGGAAAGCATCAATGGAATATCTTTTTCAGGGAAATGCCCTTTGAATGTATGAACGGGATAAAGAGTATAAAGCCCAGAAGGGCAAGACCCAGGTCACATATTGAATAGTTGAGCCCTATCCCCTCTATGGGAAGCACCTTCGGCAGAAGGTAAATGGACAGTAGCTGCAATATGACCGGTACGATATTTGTAACGATATTGCGCCATTCGTCCTCCAGCGCCGCCATTATGCCGCAGACCCATGTGGACAGGCCGACGCAGGGCTGAAGGACTATGCTGTATCGCAAAAATGCGATCATCCTTGCTGTGGCCTCCTCATTTTCCGGCAGAAAAAGACCCGTAAGCTGCCACGGAAATACCATCATGATAATATAGAATGCGGTTGTGAGCAGCATCGTGACATAAAAACTGATGCGCATTATCTTAAGACACTTTTTAATATTCCCCTCCGCGAAAAGGCGCGTCACCAGCGGCTGCGTCCCCGTGTCGAGACCGGAAAGCGGCATATAGGCGAGGCTTAAGAGCACATTGGAGACGGATGCCGCAGCCAGGATGTCCGGCGCATCGTATGACAGCACGACCCCGTTCATGGCAAACTCCGTCACAAACATCGTAAGCTCCGCTATGGCAAATCCCCCACCGATCCTTGCCACCTTCAACATGACCGAGGGAGAGCAGAACCTGCACCGGCTCTTAAGCCGCTGCGCCGAAAATCCAAAATACCAGAATGACAGCAGAGCTCCGAGTACCTGAGACATTGCAGTAGCAGCGGCGGCGCCCCGTATCCCCATGCCGAACACCCCCATAAAGAATCCGTCCAGTATCACATTAACAAAGGATGTGGTGAACATTAGATAAAGCACATGCCGCGGCTTTTTAATGCACCGCATGAAAGCCTCCGTCAGGGTCATTATCAGAGTGAACGGAACCCCCCACAAAACGATCTTAAGGTACTCCACCGCGTACTCCGTTATATGCTGACTGGAAGCATGCGAACTCACAAGGCTGAGAAACGGACCTATCATAAGATGTCCGACGACGGCGATAAAAAGCCCCGTCAGACCTACATAGAGGAAATTGCCGCGCATGACGGACTCAGCCTCTTCATTCTTCTTTTCCCCGATCAGCTCGGAGACCACGGCACTGCCGCCGATCTCCACCAGCGTGCCGAGAGCCGAAAATATCAGCGTTACGGGATATACCAGCGCCATGGCTCCGAGCCCGTCCCTGCCGACATAATTCCCGATAAAAAGCTCGTCGGTCATGGTATATATCGAGACCGCGACCAGCGCCGCAAAGGTGGAGCCTCCGTATGATATGATATCCCGCAGGATCTGACCGGTGCTCAGTTCTTTATTTTCATTATCCATAATCCTGTCCATCACAAGACATCCGTGTCTTACAGCGAATGCGCGTCCGAAAGCACATTCCCGACGGTTCGCTCCATATCACGCATAATCTCTGCGATCTTCGCGAAATCCGCCGCAAAAGCCTCCATGCCCTCCCGGGTATAGCAGCTGGCATCATAATCCAGTACCAGAGAGTATCCGTACTCCTTATGGATATTGACCTCAATGTCCAGGACATTTTCAACCACATCGTCCTCATTTTCCGGAAGATCGACAATCTCGGCCATAGCGTCGCCGATCTTCAGCATTCCACGCCTGCCTATAGCACCCTTCTGCAGTATAAACGTAGGGAAATCATCTATGACTCCGCTGTCATACACTTCATCGAGAGCATGTCTGTATCCTTTGCTCCTATCGACTCTTTCCGAAACAGCCCTAAGAAAAGCGCCTACGGTCTGCTCCGGATCAAGCTCCCACTTTAACGGATACTGCTCCAGCATGAGGCCGATCAGCATCATCTCTTCTTTCGTTTCCCTTCCGTTATGCACCCATGACAGGTATACCTCATTCCTTTTCGTGGATCGTGCGAGCGCCATGATCGTAACACCCATGAAGAATATATCCCTGCTTATGCTGGTTCCCTTTAAAAAGTCGTCGTCAAAGGCTCCCAAAGGGGTCTCGAACTCATCCTCGCCATAGCTCTGCTTCTGCGCTTTGTCCATGGGCGGAAGATTGCTCTCCGTTTCATAGCCTTCCGTCATCTTCCTGAAAAAGATGCGTCCCTCCTCAATATCCTCATCGGGCGTGTCAAGCTCTCTTTGGATAAGGCTCTCGTAGCTGCTGGATCTGACCTTAAAGGAAGGCTCCGAAAGGCCTTTCTCCTTATCCCTCTTAAGCTTTGTATAACAGCTGTTCATGCTCCCTAAAAAACCCACCACAATGCCGACTCCGTCCACCAGAGCATGAAAAAAATCCACATACATATATCCGGCCGTCGGAGTCCTGAAAAGGCGTATCCTGTACAGCGGATCACTGGTGCGGAATTCAAAATGCTTTTTTAACCTTCCTTTGAGCTTCTCCAGCTCATCATCGGTGATCATCTCCACCGACACACTTTCGATCTCACCGTCAAACCGCTGACTGATATCTCCGCTCTCAAGGTCCGCAAAAAAACGGCAGCGGAAAATATCGTTGCTCTCCATGACCATATTGATGGAGCTCGCAAGCAGCTCCATATCAATGGAAGCATCGAGCCGCATCAGCCCGGTCTCATTCATCATTGTCGACTTTGCCCTCATAAACTGTGTATCCAGCAGCCATCGCTGCATCGCCCTGAGCGGATATATCCTGCTCTCCTTTTTAACACTCAGATCCATTTGTCACCTCCGCTGCCTTTTCTGTTATGAAACTATCCACAAAATCGATATTCCCGGTGCCGTCGGCAAATTCACGCGTCATGAGCAGCTGCTTTATCAGCTCCTTATTGGTGCCGACTCCCCTGATCTCAAGCTCATCAAGCGCATACAGCATCCTTTTTACAGCCTGATCCCTGTCCCCGGCGCATACTATAAGCTTCAGCAGAAGGGAATCATAGTACGGCGTTATGCAAAAGCCCTGTGAGATATGGGTCTCGATCCTTATATCCCGTCCTCCGGGCAGGTTGAGCCCCTCTATGACGCCGGTGGAATAGGTATATCCGCTGGCGGCATCCTCCGCGTTGATCCTGCACTCTATGGCATGACCGTTCATGTATACATCCTCCTGAGTCATACCCAATTTCATGCCTGCCGCAATACGAATCTGCTCTCTGACAAGATCGATGTCTGTTACCTCTTCAGTTATCGGATGCTCAACCTGAATACGGGTATTCATCTCTATAAAGTAGATGTTTTTATC
>CAJOME010000089.1 GCA_905235585.1 uncultured Lachnospiraceae bacterium
GGTGACCCGTTACTTATACAAAAACCTAAAAGGCACTTTGTTACTGACATAGAAGCGAGATAACTGCGAGCAACAAACTATATGCAAGCCGTAGAGCCACTCAAAACATATATGTTTTTGCAACGGGGATAACAGATGAAAAAGTTTATCATAAAATGCATATGCTTTGCTCTTATACTGGGGATCATATTTGTACCGTTTGCCGTTATCGCAGATCCGTACAATATATTTCATGTGAACCATCCTAAAAATAACGGAGTGGAGCCAAATAAAAACTACATGAAGATGAACAACGTGCTGAAGCACCCGGATAAATATGACTCGTTTTTATTCGGCTCATCGAGAGTAGGTTTTATTGATGTGTCCAGGATGGATGACGGAACCTATTATGATATGATGTATTCCGAGGGGACTCCGGCGGAGCATCTGGAAAACCTCAGGGTGATGACAGAGAGAGGCATAGTGCCTGAAAACGTGACGATCGGTGTGGATGACATATCCTATTTTGTAGACCCGGGGCTGCATATGGGACAGCTGTACAGACTGCCGTTTCCCTGGGACGGAACCATCAGTGACAAGACAGGGTTTTATCTTAGATATTTCGATATGATAACACTGTCCCGATCCATAGAAGTGATGATAAAGCATAAGGAGAAGTACAAGGACGGAGATAATGATCCCGAATATCCGGTAAGGCTCCTTGAGACCGGCACCGAAAAGCTCGATATCCCGGCAAACTTTAATTATGAGGATGCTGAAGCATGGTGGTCTGATTACTATTACCCCAGAGAGCAGTCATTGGAGGATATAAGACAGATCAGGGAGCTCTGTGATAAATACGGGATAAACCTTAGGGTATTCACAAACCCCATACATGGGATAACTTATGCCAAGGATATAGATAACGGATATCTGGTATTCCTTGAGGAGCTGGCTCAGATCACACCCTATTGGAATTTCTCCGGGTTCAGTGATGTGACGCTGGACTATTCTAATTACTATGAGACCTCGCACTACAGTCCGGTAGTCGGAAATATGATAGTGGATGTTATCTATAAAGGCAAGACAGATAAAAGACTGCTGTCCCAGGGCTTTGGCATGTATGTTACAAAGGATAACGTGGGTGAGCTTATACAGATACTTAAGGATCAGGCCATTAATTACGCTCTGCCTGTGAATACATATGAGGATACTATAAACCGTGCTGAGGATGATGAAGAGTAGTACAGCTTGTTTTAGGAAAGGAGACAATGATGGAAGGCTATAGCAAGAAGGAGATAATCAATTTCGTTGAGGAAGAAGACGTAGAGTTTATCAGACTCCAGTTTACAGATATGTTTGGTACGATGAAGAATATGGCGATAACCAAGGGTCAGCTTGAGAAAGCCATGAATAATAAGTGCCTCTTTGACGGCTCTCTGATCGAGGGCTTTGCCAAGAGCGAGGAGTCCGATATGTATCTGTATCCCGATCTGACCACCTTTGTTACTTTTCCGTGGAGACCGCAGACCGGAAAGGTAGGCAGGTTTATCTGTGATATCTACAGAGCGGACGGCAGCAGGTTTGAGGGGGATCCCAGATATATACTTCAAAAGATGCAGGAGGAAGCAAAGTCAATGGGATATACCTTTCAGGCAGGTCCCGAGTGCGAATTTTTCCTCTTTAATACCGATGAAAACGGCAATCCTACCACTAAGACAAGCGAAAAAGCCGGCTATTTTGATCTCGCTCCCCTGGATACAGGTGAGAATGCGAGAAGGGATATGGTACTGATGCTGGAGGAGATGGGCTTTGAGATCCTCTCGTCGGAGCACGAGAAGTCTCCTGCCCAGCATGAGATAGATTTTATGTTTGATGAGGGGATAAAGACGGCTGATAATATCCAGACCTTCAAAATGGCGGTGAAGACCATCGCAAGGAGGCACGGTCTGCACGCCACATTTATGCCTAAGCCGAGAAACGATCTGTACGGATCGGGTATGCATCTGAACATATCGCTGCAAAAGGACGGAAACAACGCTTTCTATTCCAGGGACGCTGCTGACGGACTATCCGAAGAGGCAAGGTATTTCATCGGAGGGATAATGGCTCATATAGATGCGATATCCGCGGTGACCAATCCTACCGTGAACTCCTACAAAAGGCTCAATCCCGGTGATGACAAGGCTCCGGTATACAATGCGTGGAGCTTTACCAACCGCACGGCTCTGATCAGGGTTCCTTCAAATATGAAGGAGCATACCCGTATAGACTTCAGGAGTCCGGATTCCTCATCCAACCCTTATCTTGCTCTCGCTGTATGTCTTAAAGCAGGTCTGGACGGCATAAAGAATCATATAGTGCCTCCCGATCCGATAGAAGGCAATATATTTGAGATGTCGCCGGCCACAAGAGAAAAAGCCGGCATACGCACCCTGCCGGGGTCTCTTAAGGATGCGATAGACTCGTTGGAAAAAGACGGGCTGATAAAAGGTGTGCTGGGAGCGGAGCTTGCCGATAAGTATATAGCTGCAAAAAGGAGCGAGTTTTCAGATTATCTTACCCATGTATCACAGTGGGAAGTGGACGAATATCTTTATAAGATCTGAATATGACCGGTGTAATTGTGGCCTTTACCAAGCCTGAGAATGCGCAGGCCATACAAAGCCTCTTCAGAAGAGCAGGCTTTTCGGTGGTGTCCGTGTGTACAACAGGGGCTCAGGTGCTTGCTGCCTCCGATGAGCTGAGTGAGGGCGTCGTTGTCTGCGGTTACAAATTTCCGGACATGATGTATAATGAATTGAGGGAAAACCTGCCCGATTGCTTTGATATGATGCTGGTGGCGGGAAGAGCCGATCTGCAGGAGGCAGTCGGTCAGGGTATAGTATGTGTCGAGATGCCGATACGGGGTCAGGACATCATAGATACGCTGTCCATGATGGTCGAGGCGTGCGAACGCAAGCGGAAAAAGCGCAAACAGCAGCCGAGAGCAAGATCCGAAGAGGATAAAGCGATCATAAAAAAGGCAAAAGGGCTGCTCATGGAGCGGAACAATCTGACAGAGGAAGAGGCGCACCGCTATCTGCAGAAGATGAGCATGGATTCGGGGACGGGACTTGTAGAGGCCGCACAGATGGTGGCTCTCTTCTCCGGATGAGGTTTTATGTGCAGATGTGTGTATACTGCAACACATGCCCTTTGGCATGTTTTGAAGCCCGGTTATGAGCGCCAAGCGCGAATGGGCTCGGGGCTAATATGGGAGGTAATACAGTGAAGTTCACCAAAATGCATGGGTGCGGAAATGCAAAACATGCCCTTTGGCATGTTTTGAAGCCCGGTTATGAGCGCCAAGCGCGAATGGGCTCGGGGCTTATATGGGAGGTAATACAGTGAAGTTTACCAAAATGCATGGGTGTGGTAATGATTACATCTACGTCTACACCGCTACGGAGCAAGTGCGCAACGAAGACAAACCGTCTCTTGCCGTAAAGCTGTCCGACAGACATAAGGGAGTGGGCTCCGACGGTCTCATATTCATAAATCCGACTGATAAAGCAGATTTTGAGATGGAAATGTACAATTCCGACGGCTCAAAGAGTGCTATGTGCGGCAACGGCATCCGGTGCGTGGGAAAATATGTATATGACCATAAGCTGACGGACAAGACCACTGTCGAAATCCTTACCGGAGCCGGAGTGAAGAGGCTCGAGCTTAAGACAGAGGGGGATAAGGCAGTCGGAGCAACGGTTAATATGGGAGAGCCGATACTCTCGCCTGCAAAAATACCGGCAGTTATCGAGGGTCATGATGATAAAGAACCCATAGTGTCCGTACCGGTAGAAATGAACGGCAACAAATATAATATCACTTGTGTATCAGTAGGAAATCCGCACTGTGTTATTTTTATGGATGAAGATATCAGGGAGCTTGATATTTCCACTATCGGGCCACTAATTGAGCATAGTGTTATTTTTCCCGAAAGGGTCAATGTCGAGTTCATAAATGTTCACGACAGAAACCATATATCCATGAGAGTATGGGAGCGCGGTGCCGGAGAGACACTTGCCTGCGGTACAGGTGCATGCGCTTCCGTGACGGCAGGCGTGCTTGGCGGATATACGGATAGGAATGTAAAGGTCTCTCTTCTCGGAGGAGAGCTGGATATAGAGTGGAATGAAGCAGATGGCTGCATATACATGACAGGTGCTGCGGAAACAGTCTTTGAAGGGGAAATATCTACTGATAACTTTGGAGGTAATAAATAATGTTAAAAGCAAATCAAAACTATCTGAAGCTGCCGGGGTCATATCTTTTTTCGACTATAGCGAAGAAGGTCGCGGCCTATAAGGAGGCAAATCCGGATAGAACCGTGATATCGCTTGGTATAGGTGATGTGACGCAGCCTATTTCTCCGGCGATAATAAAGTCTCTGCATGACGCAGTGGATGATATGTCGTCTAAAGAGACATTTAAGGGCTATGCGCCGGATCTCGGATATGATTTCCTGAGAAAAGCGATCTCGGAGAATGATTATAAGAAAAGAGGGTGCGATATAGCAGAGGATGAGATCTTTGTCTCAGACGGAGCAAAAAGCGATTCCGGAAATATTCAGGAGATATTCTCGGAAAGCTGTAAGATAGCCGTTTGCGATCCGGTGTATCCCGTATACGTGGACTCAAACGTGATGGCCGGAAGGACGGGTACATACGACAATGGGACGGAGCAGTGGAGCGACGTGATCTATATGCCCTGTACCGCGGACAATGATTTTGTACCGGATTTTCCAAAAGAAACGCCCGATATCATATATATCTGCTCACCCAACAATCCCACAGGTACCGCGATGAAGAAGGATGCCCTGCAGAAATGGGTGGATTATGCAAATGAGCACGGATCGGTGATAATATATGATGCGGCTTACGAGGCATATATATCGGAAGAGGGAGTGCCCCATTCGATATATGAGTGCAGCGGAGCACGTACCTGTGCCATAGAGATACATTCCTTCTCAAAGAATGCGGGATTTACCGGCGTAAGGCTCGGATATACCGTGGTACCGAAGGAGCTCAAGGACGCTGACGGTGTCGCATTGCACGGGCTGTGGGCAAGAAGACACGGGACGAAGTTCAACGGGGCACCGTACATCCAGCAGAAAGCCGGAGCAGCCGTATATACTCCCGAGGGACAGAGGGAGGTAAAGGAACTGGTATCATACTATATGGAAAACGCAAAGACCGTAAAGGATGCGCTCAAAGCTCAGGGCTATGCCGTATACGGCGGAGTGAACGCACCTTATATCTGGCTCAGGACGCCTGAAGGCATGAAGAGCTGGGATTTCTTTGATATGCTTCTTGAGAAGGCGAGCGTGGTCGGCACACCTGGATCGGGCTTCGGACCTTCCGGAGAAGGATACTTCAGACTTACGGCATTTGGCTCTCATGAAAATACTGCCGAAGCGGTAAGAAGGATAAAAGAGCTTTGAGAAAACGGAAGTGCTGATCGATGTTTGAAGAATATACAAAGCAGGCAGAAGCGGCGCTGGCTCTTGCGAGACAGGCTTCGGAGCAGCTCGGACAGAATTACATAGGATCCGAGCATCTGCTGATAGGACTGATAAGAGAGAATACCGGAGTGGCAGCCAAGGTACTGCTGATGAATAAGGTGACAGCCGAGAACATAAGACTGCTCACCGAGCAGCTCGTGGCTCCGGGACCGGATATGAATACCTCGGTGGCCGAAAGGGAGGGACTTACGCCCAGAGCCTCGAGGATACTGTCGCTTGCAGGGGACACGGCAAGGAATTTTAATGCGAGAGCCATAGGGACCGAGCATATCCTTATCGCCATTCTCCGCGAGGGTGACAATACGGCGGTAAGACTGATGAATACCATGGGGGTTTCCATACAGAAGGTATTTGATGATACCGTGACTGCCATGGGATTCGGACAGGGCAATCTGCCCGACAGGATGATGCGTCCTTTTGAGTCGGATGAGGGTGAGAGCAGTACGCCCATGCTTGATAAATACAGCAGGGATATGACGCGTCTTGCGAGAGAGGACAAGCTGGATCCTATCATTGGCAGAGATACCGAGATAATGAGGACCATACAGATCCTGTCGAGAAGAACAAAGAATAATGCATGTCTTTTGGGTGAACCCGGCGTAGGAAAGACAGCCATTGTAGAGGGACTTGCGCTGCAGATCGCCGGGGGAAACGTACCGTCCGTTATGGAAGGCAAACGTGTCGTATCCATAGATCTGTCTGCCATGGTCGCTGGATCAAAGTACAGAGGAGAGTTTGAGGAAAGGATCAAGAAGGTCATAGCCGAGGTGATAGCAGCCGGCAATATCATCCTTTTCGTGGACGAGCTCCATACCATCATAGGTGCCGGCGGCGCGGAGGGCGCCATGGATGCCTCCAATATCTTAAAGCCGTCGCTTGCAAGAGGCGAGCTGCAGATGATCGGTGCCACTACCATCGAGGAATACAGAAAGTATATAGAAAAGGACGCTGCGCTTGAGAGGCGCTTCCAGCCGGTGACCGTGGAGGAGCCTGCCGAGGATGAAACGGTGTCGATACTTATGGGTATAAAGCATAAGTATGAGGAGCATCACGGAGTGAAGATAAGTCCCGATGCCGTGATGGCCGCGGTAAAGCTGTCCGAGAGATATATCAACGACAGATTCCTGCCGGATAAAGCCATAGATGTCATGGATGAGGCGGCTTCGAAGAAACGTATCGGACACATTACGACCGGTACAAGTGAGGATAAGCTTGAGACAGAGATAGAGCTGCTTGCGATAGCGAAAGAAAAGGCCATCAAGAATTCCGATTTCGTAAAAGCGGGAGAGATATACAGAGAACAGCAGAGAAAAGAGAAACGGCTGTTACGTATGAAAGAAAAGGTTCATATCCAAAAAAAAGAAAACCTTTTGACGGTAACAGAGGAAGATATAGCAGACGTTGTGAGCATGTGGACCAAGATCCCGGTATCGAGGATCACGGAGAAGGAAAACGAAAGGCTGTTAAGGCTTGAGTCCATTCTTCATAAGAGGGTGATAGGGCAGGATGAGGCTGTGAGCACCGTAGCGAAGGCAATAAAGAGAGGCCGGGTAGGTCTGAAGGATCCAGTACGTCCGGTCGGCAGCTTTCTTTTCCTGGGTCCTACCGGAGTGGGAAAGACGGAGCTGTCCAAGGCTCTTGCCGAGGCGCTTTTCGGCAGTGAGGATTCGCTTATCAGAGTGGACATGTCGGAGTTTATGGAGCCGCATTCGGTATCCAAGATGATAGGCTCACCTCCGGGATATGTGGGGTTTGACGACGGAGGACAGCTTTCCGAAAAGGTACGCAGACATCCATACTCGGTGGTACTTTTTGATGAGATAGAAAAGGCGCATCCGGATGTCTTCAATGTGCTGCTTCAGGTACTGGACGACGGCAGGATCACTGATTCCAAGGGGAGAAGGGTCAGCTTCAGCAACACCGTCATCATCATGACCTCCAACGCGGGAGCGCAGAAGATAGTGGAGCCCAAAAAGCTGGGCTTCGGCGCAGTAGATGATGCGGAGCAGGACTATAAGAAGATGAAGAGCGATGTGATGGACGAGGTGAAGCGCATCTTTAAGCCTGAGTTCATAAACCGCATAGACGATATCATAGTGTTCAGGCAGCTGAATAACGAAAATATGAAGGATATCGTGGGACTTTTGACAAAGAGGGTCATAGACAGAGATTAATTATTTTTGGTAAAATAGTTTATATATTTTTTATATAAATAATTTTTTGGGGATTGGGGATTGGGGATTGGGGATTGGGGATTGGGGATTGGGCCCAATCCCCAAT
>CAJOME010000090.1 GCA_905235585.1 uncultured Lachnospiraceae bacterium
GTATGAGAGGCTTGCCGACAAGGTGTGGGACGAGACGCTTGCAAGAGCGGACGTAAAGCCGAACCACCGCAACTCCGACGGCATACTCATCATTGCGGCAGATGAGATAGATGCCGATACGAAGAAGAAGATAAGAAAGACGCGCCGTTATAAGAGCTACCGCTTCACCTTATGGGGATGGAGCGAGCTGAGAGTGATCGCATATGAGCATGCTTCGGCAAAGGTCGTCAGCAACCGTCAGGGCGACATACTGAAGAGGCTCTTTACGATAAAATGATAATTTTTTATTTTAGGGAAAAGGAGAATTATTTATGACAGCGTTACTCATTATTATTGCTGCTCTTGTGGTGCTGATCATAGGTTATATCACCTACGGCAGCTGGCTTGCGAAGCAGTGGGGTGTCGATCCCTCGAGACCCACTCCCGCCAATACGAGAGGCGACGGTGTTGACTATGTGCCGGCGCATCCCGCGGTGCTCATGGGACACCATTTCTCATCTATAGCAGGTGCAGGTCCCATCAACGGACCTATTCAGGCATCTGTATTCGGATGGCTTCCCGTTTTCCTGTGGTGCGTACTCGGAGGTATCTTCTTCGGAGGACTGCAGGACTTCGGTTCACTGTTTGCTTCCATCAGACATGACGGTAAATCTGTTGGAGAGATCATCAAGGATTCGATGGGCGACAGAGCCAAGAAGCTCTTCACGGTATTCGCACTTCTCGTGCTCGTACTCGTGGTCGCGTCATTCGTAAATGTCGTGGCAGGTACCTTCTTTACTGCTCCTGACGCAGGACAGTTCGGTTTTGTCACAGCACCTACCAACAATCAGACGACGGCGATCATTTCCGTGCTCTTCATAGTGCTGGCTATCATTTACGGTCTGCTTACCAACAGAGGCGGTATGAAGACAGCTCCCGCTACATGCATCGGTATCATCGGTATCGTTATCATCACCGTGCTTGGTCTTAATGTCGGTTTTGCAATGGGCAGGACTGCATGGATCGTATTCATCGGTGCATACATTGCCATAGCATCACTGATCCCTGTATGGATCATGCTGCAGCCCCGTGACTATCTGTCATCCTTCCTTCTTTACGCCATGATGGTGATAGCTATATTCGGCATTCTTTTTGCTGCATTTGCGGGCACGGCTACATTCCAGCTTCCTGCATTCACAGGGTTCAATAATGAGAAGCTCGGCTTTATGTTCCCGGCACTCTTCATCACTGTTGCCTGCGGAGCCTGCTCAGGCTTCCACTCACTGATCGCTACCGGTACTTCATCCAAGCAGATATCCAACGAGGCTCATGCAAAGCCGATCGGATACGGATCAATGCTTATCGAGTCAGCACTCGGTATCATCTCCATGATAGCTGTCGGTATGGTATTCTCAAAGTACACAGCCGGCGACTTTGGTTCACCCTCTGCTGCATTCGGTGCAGGTATCGCTACAATGTTCGGACCCGAGGGTTCCACACAGTACAGAGTCATAGCAGCTCTGCTCACACTTGCGGTTTCGGTGTTCGCACTTACATCTCTTGACTCGGCTACAAGGCTTTCAAGATTCATGTTCTCAGAGTTGTTCCTTAAGGATGGTGAGGCTTCATGGAAGGATGCCAACGGTATCCGCAAGTTCCTGTCTCATCCGCTTGTAGGTACTCTGCTCATGGTCATCATCGGCTGCGTATTCGGCGGATACAGCCTCAACGAGATATGGGCTCTCTTCGGAGCAGCTAACCAGCTCCTTGCAGGTATCGCTCTTCTTGCCGTATGCTGCTGGCTCGGTGAGGTAGGTAAGAACAACAAGATGTTCTACTTCCCTATGGCATTCATGCTCTGCGCTACGCTTACCAGCCTTGTGATGAAGGCTATATCCCTGCTCAAGGATGTCGCAGGCAATGTATCCATAAACAAGGCGATCGAAGAAGGTACATCCGTAGGACGTGCCGCATTCGGAGTATGGTTCCAGCTCATCTTCTCCGTAGCTATGATAGTGCTCGCTGTCATCCTTGTATTTGAGGCGGCAAACGCATTCAAGGCTCAGGCTGAAAAGAAGGCTAAGGCATAATCATCATAATCATACCGGCTTTATACGGCGCATCCCCTATACAGGGATGCGCCGTTTTACTATGAAAGTGTCATCAATGGATGCTGACGTTACTGTTCAGACAGCTCTGCGCACTTTCGTTTTATCTTTTACGGCAGATGTGATATCATCTCTTTGCCGGGATAATACGGATGGGTTATTGAGCGATTTTTGAAGGAGGGATTTATTCATGGCTGATACAGGTAATGTAAAGATCACAAAGGATATGCTTGTCGGGGATATATTAAGGGCTTACCCCCAGTCAATGTATGCGCTGATGGAGTGCGGCATGGGCTGCATAGGATGTCCGGCTTCACAGGCCGAGTCTGTAGCCGATGCGGCAATGGTTCACGGGCTGGACGGAGACGACATAGTCAGGTATCTGAACGAGTATCTGGATGCGGCGCAGGTCGAGGCAGCAGAGGGAGCAGATAAGACCGCGGAGGCATGAGCGGACAGGATATAGATTATCAAGGAGGGTTAAGATGGAGGATATCGCTACGAAGCTGGAGGGGCTTACCAGAAAACTATACGGCAGACCGATAGCTCAGGTTACTGATGCAGAGATGTATCATGTGCTGCTTCAGTTTACAAAGGAGCTTACAAAGGGAAAAAAGGAGATCAGCGGAGACAAGAAGGTTTATTATATCTCGGCCGAGTTTCTTATCGGTAAGCTGCTCTCGAACAATCTCCTCAATCTCGGCGTATATGATGAGATCGAGGATATCCTTAAGAAGAACGGCAAGACTCTGGCTGCGATCGAGGATGAAGAGCCGGAGCCTTCACTCGGTAACGGCGGTCTGGGCAGGCTGGCGGCGTGCTTTATGGACTCCATAGCTACACTCGGACTACCCGGTGCGGGCATAGGTCTTAACTATCATTTCGGACTGTTTAAGCAGGTGTTTCGCGACAGGCTTCAGATGGCAGAGAAGAATGACTGGATCGGGCGCGACAGCTGGCTGAACAAGACGGACGTATCGTTTGAGGTGGAGTTCGGCGGGGGAAAAAAGGTCAGGTCTGTCCTCTATGATATAGATGTGGTCGGATATGAGAACGGTGTGGACAAGCTGCATCTGTTTGATCTTGAGAGTCTTGAGGAGAGCCTGGTGAAGACAGGCATTGATTTTGACAAAGAGGATATAGAGAAGAATCTTACGCTCTTCCTTTATCCCGATGATTCGGATGAGGCAGGCAATCTCCTGCGTATATATCAGCAGTACTTCATGGTATCTAACGGTGCGCAGCTCATTATAAAGGAGCTGAAGGATGCCGGACGCGACCTGTATGATATGGATAAATATGTCGCGATACAGATCAATGACACACATCCTACCATGGTGATACCGGAGCTTATCCGTATCCTCACGTGGGATGAGGGCTTCACTATGGATGATGCCATCAGCGTGGTAAGCAGGACCTGTGCTTATACGAATCACACCATACTCGCTGAGGCTCTTGAGAAGTGGCCGCTTGATTATCTTAATAAGGTCGTGCCTCAGCTGGTACCGATAATAAAGGAGCTCTCTGCACGGATAAGTAAGTCCAATAAAGACCCCAAGGTGCAGATAATAGATGAGGATAGGCGCGTACATATGGCGCATATCGATATCCATTACGGATATTCGGTAAATGGTGTTGCGGCCATACATACTGATATCCTAAAGAATACCGAGCTGAATGCATTTTATAAGCTCTATCCCAAGAAGTTTAACAACAAGACGAACGGTATCACATTCCGCCGCTGGCTGCTCGCCTGCGACAGACCGCTCGCAAAGCTTCTGGATGAGACGATAGGCGTGGATTACCGTAAGGATGCGGACAGACTCGAGGAGCTGCTTAAATATAAGGATGACGAGACTATACTTGCAAAGCTCGCAGATATAAAGAAGCAGAAAAAGCAGGAGCTCATCGAGTATGTGAAGAAGAATGAGGGAGTGACACTTGATGCGGACTCGATCTTTGACGTGCAGGTAAAGCGTCTGCATGAGTACAAGAGACAGCAGATGAACGCGCTCTATATCATTCATAAGTATCTGGAGATAAAGGCCGGCAGGAAGCCCGGGCGTCCCATCACCTGCATCTTTGGTGCCAAGGCCGCTCCGGCATATGTGATAGCGAAGGATATCATACATCTGCTGCTCGTGCTGCAGGAGATAGTAAATAATGATCCTGACGTCTCTCCTTATCTCAAGGTGCTAATGGTGACGAACTACAATGTGAGTTATGCGGAGAAGCTGATACCCGCCTGCGATGTATCCGAGCAGATATCGCTCGCTTCAAAGGAGGCTTCGGGTACCTCCAACATGAAGTTCATGCTTAACGGTGCAGTGACTCTCGGTACGGATGACGGCGCGAATGTCGAGATACATGAGCTCGTGGGGGATGACAATATCTTCATCTTCGGTGTAGACTCCGATACCGTGATAAAGCATTATGAAAAGGCGGATTATGTGTCTAAGGATTATTACAACAAGTCTCCGGTCATAAAAGAGGCTGTGGACTTTATTGTAGGACCAGAGGCTATGAAGGTCGGACATAAGGAGAATCTGGAGAGACTCTACAATGAGCTGCTTAACAAAGACTGGTTTATGACCCTGCTCGATCTCGAGGACTATATCGCAAAGAAGGACGAGATATTCGAGGCCTACGAGGATCAGGCCAGATGGCGTCGCATGATGCTCGTAAATATAGCCAAAGCCGGTTATTTCTCATCCGACCGCACGATCGCTGACTACAACAAAGACATCTGGCATCTGAAGTAATTGGGGGGCTGTCCCGGAGCAGATTCATTTCAGGGGGAGTTATTTATAAAAAATGACCTGCACGAATATTCCTTTCTGGGAATACATCATCCCATTTTCAGGCTGAAGTCAATGAGGAATAATACTGGCAATCCGGGCCATAAAGTTCGGCGAAGCAGAGTTTCTAAAAGCAGTACAGGCATACCTGAAGCACAGTAGCTGCACAACAGCCTCAGAAACAGATGACATTATAAATAACGGTCGATGCAGGGGAGCAGTCCCCTGTGTCGGCTCTTTTTTTGACTATTCCCACCGCTACGGTGGGAACGGAAGAACGGGAGATTTGATAAAATGATATAGGTGAGTGTACCCCTGAACGCAGATTGGTTCGAGAACCAAGTACTGCATATAGGACACCTTTGATGAGAGAATATAGTCAGAAATAAAACAGTCGAAGCGGGTGAAGACGCAAGAGACATAGAAAAAGGGATTCGGAGGTGAAACAGATGAAAAGACTGACATGCGCGATCATAGTAATATTACTCACGTTTTCTAACTGCATTCCGGTTTATGCAAAACCACAGTATAGCGAAGAGAGCAAACGTCTTGCAAGAGAAGCCGGTCTTCAGGTTGACGAGCTGGAATGGGAGGAGATCGACAGAAGACAGCAGGAATACCGGAGGCGCAAA
This sequence comes from uncultured Lachnospiraceae bacterium, assembly GCA_905235585.1. Classification (GTDB taxonomy): domain Bacteria; phylum Bacillota; class Clostridia; order Lachnospirales; family Lachnospiraceae; genus NK4A144. Next base: position 5,518 of record CAJOME010000090.1, read on the forward strand.
GGACTCAGCACGTCCTCCAACGATGAACTGCATATCAGAAATAACAACATAACCGGAGGAGCTGTTGCGGTGACCGATACAGCTGACGAACTGCATATCTATAGTAATGAATATGCTAATCAGGGCAGTAACTACGGCTCCAAGAACAGCTATGACGAATTCCACATCGCCCCTAAGGATATACCGGCAAATGACGGCTACAAAGCCGGAGGCTTCGATGAGCTGCATATAAATGAAAACTACAGGCAGAATGTCTGGCATCCCGAGCACAGAGGCAACAGGATGCAGGGATTTGATGAGTTCCGCTATCCGGATGAGATGTAGACAAAAGAAGGGAGATCGCATGAATATTGAGTTTATAAAGAATCCTGAAACAGGAATACTTGAAGCATGGGAGAATGGCAAGGCAATAGGGGAGTTCGTAACCACAGGAATGCTCATAAAAGACTGGAAATTGACAGATTATATCGTAAGAAAGGAACAGAGACCGACAGACAACGGGATGCGGTGATCATGAGTTGAGGATGTTTTATTTGCCATGAGACCGATGAGATGTTTGTCTGCGTTCTGATGCTTTGAATCATAATTTTTTTAATAGATTCCATCTACATTCTTCGGCCAGTATTTCTCAACTAAATCAGCAGAATGCTCAGCTAACGAGAGATTTCCATTTTCAAAATTGAAGAGAAATACATCCAAATCAAAAGTCTGTTGGGGTCCATCCTTCATTCCATAATCAACGAGCACAGCTAAACCGTCATCTGTAAGTTCTACACCGGGCGAATGAATAAAGGATTCCCCGGGTACGGACTCATCCCCAAGGTCCTGAACCAGGTTATGATTATTATCATCTGTTATCGTAATACTCTCCCACTTTCCTTTGTCGCTCCAATAATACAGATACACATCCCATGTTGTAGGTCCGCCGGTGCCGTAAGTATAATGCGTAAAAAGAATTTCATCTATATGATCTCCATTCAGATCTTTTAATTCAATAACCTCTCCTTCATTAGGACTGGATGAGAATGTTTTGGTATGTAAAGTACTGCCGTTGCTGAAAGATAATAAATATGTATATCCGCCATAATCCTCATTAGCCTTAAATCGTTCAATCTTGTCTGCTTTACCATCTCCATCAATATCTATATCTTTATATTCACTTAAAACATCCCCAATGTCTCCTTCAAAATCGTAATACATTTCATCTTCAACAAAACTTAAACAATATGTGTACATTTCATCTTCAATACTAAATTCCCTTGAAAGATTATAAATCTCAATTGGTTCAGTTGCATCAGGAATAGTCTGATTATCTGTTTCGGTTTTCTGTTCTTCTTCCTCAATATCAGCGTTCGTATCCTCTTCTGTTTCCTGACTGTTCATATCAGAAGCATCATCGGGCATACTTTTTTCATCGAAAGACGTATCATCTGTATTTTGAACTTCAATTGCAGCCTGATCTGCTGCACCACATCCAATCAGCAGAAAAGAATTGATCAAAAGAAACAAAAATAATCTAATAAATCGAAATAAATTATTCATAATGTAATCCTCCTAAGCAATCACTTAAAAACCATAGAATATATTTTATCCAATTAAATACTGGAAACACATCCCGTATATCTTACAATGTCACGTGACGGCGTAAAACTATCATCTGCTTCACCATCATTGTGCCACATCCGAGCATGTGTGTCACTATTTGAAATAAATATGATAGGACGGAGAGGACCGAAAAGACTGGAAATTGACAGATTGTATCGTAAAAAGGCAATAGAGGCTATGTCCGGATCAGGGAAAAACAAGGAAAATGACGTTCTTCTGACAGAAAGGCAGATTCAGTAGCTAACAAAAGATATGAGCCAATCTTCTTTACTTTGGCACGAAACCTGCATACATGTTTGAGGGCATTTTTTTACGACATTTTGGCACGTTCCCATGGCGGTCAAAAAAATCTGCCGCGCTGTAAATTGACATGTAAATATGTTGCGTCTGACGTGGTGCTGTGATACTATGACAGCAGGAGGAAACTATTATGCCAAACATTAAACCAATATCGGAATTACGCAATTATACAAATGTTCTCAAGGAAGTAAAATACGGAGAACGTGTTTATCTGACCAGAAATGGCATCGGAGAATGCGCCATTATTGACATGAAAGAACTGGATGAGCTGGATAAGATGATAGCGCTCCGTGGTCTGATGGCAGATCTGAATCGCGCAAAG
>CAJOME010000091.1 GCA_905235585.1 uncultured Lachnospiraceae bacterium
TATACCTATAGTCGGCTTTGTGATGCTCTTCGTGTGGGCATTTGGAGGAGGCACAGAGCTTTCTAAGAAGAATTGGGCGAAAGCACAGCTTATCTGGATCCTGATAGCGATCATTCTATCTATTGTTTTTGGAACTGCAATTGTAGCATTAATTGCAGGGGCAGCCTCCGGTTTATTCTGATACGGTGCCAGATACAATATGTAGTAGGTTAACATGAAATACTAATAGTATTAAAATATTCATAAAACAAGCAAAAGCAGGGGAGTTCTTATCATATATTGGTAATAAAAACACTAAGAAGTTTCATTCTGCAGGATGTAGTTCTGTCGCTAAAATGAAGGACAGTAACAAGGTGGCTCTAGCTTCCAGAGATGCGGCTATAGCAGCAGGATATGAACCTTGCAAGAATTGCAAACCATAATTGTTTGATAATTTGTAGAAAACAGTATTAATCACTGCGAACCCCTGCCACATATGGCAGGGGAAAAACTTGTATTATCCCGTCTTTACATTCCATCCTGCGAGTGGTATAGTCTTGTCAATTCAAGAAGATGTGTCACATGGATTCAGGCGTTTCAGCCAAGTATTCCAAACGATAGTATTTTATGAAAAAGTAATGCTGCACTTTGCTTAAAAAGCCGATTCAGTGTGTTCTTAAGGTCATTCTTCCATGTGACAGACCTTCCGCAAATCAAAGCATTAAGGAGGATACTGCATGGAGAAGGAAAAGAAGATAGCGTATCAGAACAAGGACATTGCGTCCAAGATCCTGAGTGAGCAGTTCAGAGGAAAGTCTTTTTCCGTCTATGGGATTGACCTGCCGGAGATAGAGGACATCAGACCCACAAACCTGCCGGCGGTGGAGGCTGATGAGCTTCGTCTCGATAACCTGTTTCTGCTTGCGGACGGCTCGTATGTCTTTGTTGATTATGAGAGCGAGTACCGGGAAAAGAATAAATGCGATTATCTTAAGTATTTTGCCCGCATAACGGAAAGACTGTATAATGAATTCGGAAGAATTGTTCCGCTGAAGCTTGTGATAATCTATACGGCAGACGTTAAGCGCGGTACCACCGATCCGGTACTTGACACGGGCGGCATACGTATGGTGATAGAGGAGGCATTCCTTACAGAGCTTGATGCGGACGACATCTGGGAGGGATTGAAGCGGAAGATAGACTGCGAAGAGAGCCTTTCGGATGAGGATATGATGCGGATGATCATTTATCCGCTGACATTCAGGGGAAGGAAGGCAAAGCAGGAGGCTGTAGGCAGAGCGATAGGGCTTGCGAAGAGAATAGCGGACGAGAACAGGATGTATTTTGTCCTAAAGATGATATGGGTGTTTGCAGACAAATATATTACTGAAGGAGACTCAAACAGGATTAGGGAGGTGCTGACTATGACAAAGGTTGATAGGATACTGGAAGAAGAGAAGAGACAGGCAATAGATAAGGCTGTGGCGGATAACACAGAAAGTGTAACTACACGTATAGCAAAAAACTTTTTAAAGTCAGGTGTCTCAGCAGAAAAAGTCTCAGCTAATACGGGATTACCGTTGGCTCAGGTGTTACAGCTCAGCCAAAGCCTGTAAAATTATGACATTCTAGTCACTGCGTCCTCTGCACCCACAAGACGGATAGCCGCGAGAGCCTTGTCTCATTTATCAAGACGCTTCAAAAGCTGTACAAAGATACAGTAGCTTTCCCGCTTTAATTTCCGATTTTATTGACTAAGGATAATGAAAAGTAGTGAAATTCTAATGAAAAATCCACCGCATCCTGAAGTTTGGATCAATTATTTTCTGCGTAGCTTGCTGTGGGGTATTTGACTTCGGAACAGTTCCTTAACGGACAAAAACTACAGGAAATTCGCAAAGACGGTGATCACCGCTGAATTAAAGAAATCCATGAACAATCCCCCGACCAGAGGAACAATCATAAATGCAATCGGCGCAGGACCGAATTCTCTGGTGATAGCTTCCATATTCGCTATGGCGTTCGGAGTCGCCCCCATTCCGAACCCGCAGAAGCCTGAGCTAAGGCAGGCCGCATCATAATCCTTTCCCATAACATTGAATACAACATAGGAGGCATAGAAATACATGATAACGGTCTGGATCAGCAAAATGACAATCATCGGCAGCGCCAGCCTTATAAGCTGCCAGAGCTTGAGATTTATCATTGCGATGCCAAGGAACATGGAAAGACAGATATTTCCGAGAGCGTTCATTTCCGGCATGGGTACTTCTATTCCGCGGGCTTGTTGCACATTTCGTACGATCGCTCCCACGATCATGGCACCAATGTAACCCGGCAGGGTAATGAGACTGTTTAAGAGCAGGAATAAAATGGTTCCAAGTCCCACACCGATTGCAATATAGATCGCTGCATCCATCAGATTGTCTTTATCGAGGGCTCCTGTATTGGGGTCTACTTCCACTTCCATGGTTTCCGAACCCTTCATATATACGGATCTCAGATTAAATTTCCGGATCTTTGCAGTGCCAACGGGACCACCAATTACACATCCTGCGATCAATCCATATGTCGCTACCGCAACGGCGACGGAGGTGGCATTTGCCACACCGAGATCCTCAAGAAACGGTCCGAAGGATCCCGCGGTTCCATGACCACCCAGCAAAGAGATCGAACCCATGGCCAGCCCTAATCTCCCGTCCAACCCGAACATTCTGGCTGCGATCCCACCTACGGTATCCTGAATACAAGCTATGACAACCGCAAGTATCAGGAGCTTGATCACGCCGATACCTCCCTTCTTCAGCTCCTTAAATGCGGCCATATATCCCACGGAACAGAAGAAAGCCGTCATAAAGATATCCTGCATGGTTGGATCCAGGTTGAATTCAAGGATACCCATTGATCTGATGACAACATGAAAGATGGCAAAGATCAGACCTCCCACAACAGCAGCAGGAATACAGTATCTTCTCAGAATCCTTACTTTTCCGACAAGTATACGCCCGAATACCAGCATAATAACGGCCATTCCAAGAGTCTGATACATATCCATCTCTATTACTTTCATATCTTTTTTCCTCTGTGCATTTATAAAGAGTGCTACTTGACCGGAACATCGATCCCCTTTTCGGCGAAGTATTTTGCCGCTCCGGGATGGTAGGGTACTGATGTTATCGAGGACGCTGACTCAAGATCCAGCTCTGCTCCCTTGGAATACGCTCTGGTAATGGCCTCTTTATTTTCATATATTCCGGAGATGATATTATAGACATCCTCATCCCTTGCCTCGTCACCCGCAATGAGAACTGCCCCTACAGCCACCGTATTTACATCCGTGGATGTATTGTAGGTTCTTTTATCAATTGTTGCTCTGCTGTAATGCGGATAGTCTGTGATCAATCTGTCAATATGCTCCTCATCCAGGCTGATCATATAGATATCATCGGTAGCGGCTAAGCCGGATACAGCGGAGGTCGGGGTTCCTGCGACAATAAAGGCGGCATCGATTTTCCTGCTCCGCAGATCCTCCACGGAATCGCCGAAACTCTGATACACGGGGCTTATATCCCGTTCCGTCAGGCCGTAGACCTCTAAGATATCAATGGCATTGAAATATACACCGGACCCATCAGCTCCGACCGACACAGTCTTTCCCTTAAGATCACTTACAGACCTGATGCCCGGATTCAGGGTGATGATCTGTACCTGCTCCTTATAAAGCTCTGCGATCACGGAAATCCTGTCAGCCTTACTATCAAAAAGCCTTGTTCCCTCATACGCGTATGAAAGGGCATCCGTCTGGGCAAAACCCACCATTGCGCTTCCGCTCTGCAAAGCACCGATATTATCCATTGACCCCCCGGACGCAACGGTATTAAGGACAGTATCTGTAGTTTCTGCTATCTTCTGTGCAAGAACCGCCCCGTATCGATAATAAGTCCCCTGCTCGTCTCCTGTCGCAAAGGTCAGCCCTCCTTCCACCGCAGTCGGCGTGCCCGGCGTCCGGCCGGAAGGAGAAAAAGCAGCGCAAGAAAGCAGCATAGTCACACCGATCATGACCAGTAAAACGCTTATGATCTTCTTTTTCATATTCTTTATTCCTTTAAATCAGGGGATTTTCGACCCATTATTTTCTGAGCTACAGGCTCAATGGCTACTCCGTTCCCACTTTGAGCTTACAATCTCATAATACCATCACATTGCACGCGAAGTGTACGCGCTGCGTGTCGCAGGTAGGGAACCAAATACCTTGTGATTCCAGCATCGTTTCATTCTATCAATTTCACTGCTGTTTTTCAACAAGAACCGCAAATGCTCCACACTGACCTGTGTGCAAAAAGTAAATTCAGTTTCTAATGATTTTGCACTTTTAAACACGGCATTAAAAATTTACATTACGCTAAATTGGCAACAGTTATTAAATGGCTCTTCTGGCATCATGGTGGGTGATAAAGACGTTTTTATGTCGTTGTTTATATATCTGCATACAGCAAATAGGGCTTTCGCTGTTCCTTGAACAAAGCGATGTCATCCTGCCAGCCCGCCTTAATTTCTTCCGCAGTCTCGCCGGCTTCGATTTTCTTTCGCACCTCGTCCGAGCCCGTCAGCTTGTCGATCCAATATCGTCCCTGTTCGTCCGGAGTTCCCCAGAAGGAAACGTCCGGCTTATTTTGGGTAATTGACCGGTATGCCCCCACAAGGTACTCCAGATTGATCTGACGCTCCCATATCTCCGAAATGGGAATGGATCGCAGGTCAACACCGTAACAGGCTTCATCCATGAAGGGAGGCTCCGTGGCGCCGGCCATGCTTTTTGGCGTAAAGACAAAGTCATAACCCTCTGCATCCTTAAGATAAGGGCTTCCGTATGCTTCAAACGGAAAATCTGTTCCACGCCCGACGGAAACTGCCGTATTCTCAAAGAAGCAGGTGGAGGCATAGAGATACACCGCTCTCATGTCCTTGATGTTCGGAGAAGGATTTCGGATAATTGACGTTTTTGTTTGATGTGTATAATTCTTGCATGGAATTACCGTCAGGTCACAGGCATCTTTCCCTGTAGAAAGCCATCCTTCCCCGTTGATCATCTGCGCAAGCTCACCCCAGGTCATTCCGTAGACAATGGGGATCGGGAGCTGTCCGATATTGGATTTATAGTCATCTTGAAGGATCGGGTCGTCTACATAGAACCCATTGGGATTTGGGCGGTCGAGGATGATGAATTCTTTTCCGTCCGCCGCGCAGGCATCCATCAGATAATACATCGATATATAGTAGGTATAGTAGCGGAGTCCCACGTCCTGCATATCGGCCACCAGCACGTCAAACTTTGACATGCTTTCCGCGGAAGGCGCGTGGGAGTTATCGCTGCCGTAAAGTGAAAGGATCGGCACACCGGTTTTCTCATCGACGGAGTCGTCCACATCCGCGCCCGCATCCTCCGTTCCTCGGAAGCCATGCTCCGGGGAGAATACTGCCGTCACATTCACGCCCTGCCGGATGAGTGCGTCAAGAATATGTTCGCCGTAACTTATTTCATTGTAGTCTGAGTCCCAGCCGAAGGGGATGAGGGTCTCGTCCTGACCCTCCCGGATCCTGCCTATACCGGAAGTCGAATCTCCCACGATGCCGGTATGGTTGGTAAACAGAGCCACCCGTTTTCCCTCCAATAGCGGTAAATACGCCTCAAACTGTGCATCGCCAAGGATCACCTCCGCAGGTTCATCCTCTGTCATCACTTGTTGGGCATGCTGTATAGAGCCATTGCCGGGCGCACCACACGCGACACACGACAACGACAGGATAATCGTACTGATTAGCACAAAGGTTCTCTTTTTCATTGCCATATCTTACTCCTCGTTTTGTTATAGAAAACGAATTTCCGGCTCGTTTTCAGGGAACAGTCAACGAGCGGCAGCATCCATCAATGGGTGCTCCCGCTCCTTTTCAGTACTTTATGATCTGCTTTATGCCTGCGATTATAACAAAGGTTAATGTGAGCGTCAACGCATCTACACAAAAGAGGATACTACACATGATCTTATGATATAACAAAACCAGCCCTTTGGCTGGTTTTGATTGCCCAGCCGTGTAAGAGCGCTAATAATATGCGCCTGCCAGTGTATATGATATAACAAAACCAGCCCTTTGGCTGGTTTTGATTGCCCAGCCGTGTAAGAGCGCTAATAATATGCGCCTGCCAGTGTATATGATATAATACTTTTGCACCGATGGCATTGGCTATTTTCCTGACACCGTCGGGCGCATCCCAAAAACGGAAATGGAGGCGCAGTATGAAAAACAGAATAGCGAAAATGTCGTTTATTGTTCTGATGAGTTTGGTAATCACATTTGGCTTGACAGCTTGCGTCAGTACAAAACAACAGGCGGCTACGGCGACCCAAAGCGGAACAGAGGAGAAGGCTTCAGAGGAGCCTCTCACGATCAGTAATGAAACAGATATCGAGTCGATCCTTGGCGGGATGACGCTTGAGGATAAGGTGGAGCAGATGATGATCATCAATTATCGCATCTGGAAGGAGGTTCCGGATGAGGGCGACTCCAATACTGGCAAAACGATTGACAATACCTCATCGGAGATCCCTGCCCAAAATGTGACGGAACTGAATGATTCAATACGGGCGGACTTACAGGAGCATCATTATGGCGGCGTGATTCTTTTTGCAGAGAATTGCAGGGACACGGAACAGACCCTGAACCTTGTGGCCGACGTCCAGAAAACAAATGCAGAAGCCGGCGGTCTGCCCATGATCATTGCAGCAGACCAAGAGGGCGGCAGGGTCGCCCGCCTGGGGTTTGGCACAACAGGAGCCGGTAATATGGCTCTTGCAGCAACAGGGGATCCGGACAACGCCAGAGCCATGGCAGCGATTTACGGAGAAGAGCTTGGGCTTCTTGGAATCAATACAGATTTCGCACCGGTAATTGATGTCAATAACAATCCGAATAATCCGGTCATTGGCGATCGCTCCTTTTCGGATACGCCGGAAGCCGTAGCGGCCTTCGGAGCTGCTTACATGGAGGGACTGCATGATGCCGGAACGATCGCTACATTAAAGCATTTTCCGGGACATGGCAACACCGATACGGACAGTCATACCGGCTTTCCCCGGATTGATGCCAGCCTGCAGGAATTAAAGGAGTGTGAGCTTATTCCTTTCCAGTATGCCATTGACGCGGGGGCGGACATGGTTATGACAGCGCATATACAATATCCGCAGATTGAAAAAGAAACCTATACGTCCATTTCCACAGGAGAAGAGGTCAATCTCCCGGCGACCATGAGCCGGACGATCCTTACGGACATCTTAAGGGATGAAATGGGCTTTCAGGGTGTGGTTGTTACAGACGCTCTTGACATGGCATCCATAACAGAGAATTTTGAAACAGAGGATACTCTCGCGCTTGCCATCAATGCCGGCGCAGACATGCTTCTTCTGCCTTGTGTTAAAGATACGGCCTTATTTGACAAGGCTCGCAGGATGACCGATACGGCTGTCAGGCTCGCGGAGGAAGGCAGGATTGATGCTGAACGTATCGACGAATCCGTAAGGCGGATACTTACCTTAAAGCAGAAAAACGGATTGCTTGATCAGAAAGACTATACCGTGACCGAAGAGCA
>CAJOME010000092.1 GCA_905235585.1 uncultured Lachnospiraceae bacterium
GGGGAGTTTGCGCCGGATCATGTAGCCGAAGAGATAGACGGGCTTGCAGATGTGACGGCAGAGCCGATGAAAAGGCATTATATGAGGTTTTTCGGAACGGATGCGGCGAGATTTTATGAAGAGGCTGAGAAGCTGAAGCTTTTTTTCAGAGAAAGATATGACTACATACCGCAAATGATAGCCGGGAATTTCGGAGAATGAAAAAAATTACCGAAAACAAACTGTTAATAATGCTCATACCTTTATCGCTGATACTTCTGGCAGTATGTACTGCCGGACTGTACGGCAAAAAGAGCGCGGAGTACGTAGATGACGGCAGATACTATGGAGACATCAGGTTTTCCGTATCTCCCGGATACTATGACACACCGTTTTATCTGAGTATTTACGCGCCTACGGATGAGATCTATTACACTCTGGACGGGTCAGATCCTGACAGGAGCTCAATGAGATACACCGGACCTATATATATTTATGATGCGACTGAGGATCCCAACAGGCTGTCCATGAGGACCGATGTCAGCGCCTTTTACGATGAGAGCACCCGGGAGCTGTACCGTGATACTCACTGGGCTGTAGGTGATGATGCGCCTGTATACGTATCTCCCGGATACAATATTGATAAGTGTACCGTGGTCAGGGCTGTATATTATGACAGAGACGGTAATGAAAAGGGTATTGCGACAGGCTCCTTTTTTGTCGGTGACGGGAATGATGGGGAGAATGCCGTAAAAAAGATATCCGTCATAGCGGATCCGTCAGAGCTTTTTGACTATGAACGGGGAATATATGTATCGGGAAAGCTCAGGGACGACTTTTTTGCCTCGATCACGGATGAAAACAGGGAAGAGATGCTCGACAGTCATTGGCCGGCCAATTATACGCAAAAAGGAAGAGACTGGGAGAGAAGGGCATTTATTCAGATATTTGATGACGGAGAGATGACACTGTCCCAGCAGGCAGGTATCAGGATAAAAGGGGAAGGGAGCAGGGAGTACTGCCCTAAGAGCCTCAACCTCTATGCGAGACGGGAATACGACGGCAATACCGTAATACATACCGAGTCCAATATCAGGGACTGCCACGATGTGCTGACACTTTATGCCGGAGGAGAGGATATATTTCTGAAAATGAAGGATCCGCTCATGGCAGAGCTTTGCTCTGATATGGGATTTGCCACGCTTGACTTTGAACCCTGTGAAGCTTATATAAACGGCGAGTACTGGGGCTGCTATTTTCTTTCGGATAAGTACGATGAGAAGTATGTTGAAAAGAAGTACGGTGTAGATGATGATAATGTGATGATCATAAAAAACAATGATCCGGGAGAGAGTATGCCCGGTGATTTCGAACAGTACATGGAGGATATGGAGTTTATCAGTACGGCGGATATGACATCGGAGGAGAATTACGGAAAAGCGTGTGAATTATTGGACATGGACGGTTTTATCGACTATATGGCAGCTGAGATATATATCGCCAGATGGTCAGACTGGCCTACGGGCAATATAGCGTTATGGAGAAGCAGAGAAAAGGAACAGGGTGAGTATGGTGACTGCAGATGGCGTTTTATGCTCTATGATGTGAACTGGGGAGGACTCACCTATGATCAGGGAGATGCGACAAGAGATACAATAGTGTCCACCAGAGAGCCCAGTCCTGTATTTGACAATCTGTTTAACAATCCTGAGTTTAAGGAGACCTTTATCAACAGACTGATGTCCATGAGGGATAATGAATTCGCTCCGGATATGGTGGCGGAAAGGATAGATGGATATGTATCCGTGATGGAGGCTCCCATGAAAAAGTACTACAGGAGGTTTTTCGGAACGGATGCGGCGAGATTTTATGAAGAGGCTGAGAAGCTGAAGCTTTTTTTCAGAGAAAGATATGACTACATACCTGTGATGATAGAGGATAATTTCGGTAAGCAGTAAAGCGCACTAAAGCGTGGGATCATGTACGGCTTGCAAAAAAACAGGGCATATGATAGTATCGTAAAAGCGTGTTTTCGTACGCGTCTGAGATTAAGAATATAGGATTGATGATCCGAAAGGAGTAAATATGTCTGCGGTCAGGATCGTACTTTATGTTATATTTATGATAATCTGTCTGGCACTCACCTTTATCGTGCTCGCACAGGAGGGTAAGAGCGCAGGACTCGGAGCTATAAGCGGAATGGCTGATACATACTGGGGCAAGAACAAGGGACGCTCCATGGAAGGAAAGCTTCAGAAGGTAACCATAGCACTCTGTGTGCTCTTCATGGTGATAGCACTGGTACTTAATATTAAGACATTCTGAATATAAAGGCATTTCGCAGCTGCTCAGGATCCTCTGGTTTCTGAACAGCTACGGCATTTTACATATCAAAGCATGATGGAGCTCCTGATGATATCGGGAGCTCCTTTTTGGGCTATATGCCGGAGAAAATATGAAAAAGGGCTACAAAGAAAAAAAGAGAATAAAGCACAAGCCGGAAAAACAGGCAGTCGGCAGACATAAGGGCGGCAAGCAGAAGAGCCTGAAATACACAGGGATATTTCAGGCGGTACAGGCCGGATTCGGATTTGTAAAGACAGATAAGACCGGAGAAGAGCTCTTCATACCCCGTGACTGTGTACATTCGGCGATGCACGGAGATACCGTGGAGATAAGGGTCATACATCCTGCGCGTGGCGGTAAGAGTGCCGAGGCTGATATCACGCGTGTGGTGGAAAGAGGGACCGATACCGTGGTAGGCACCTTTGAGGCCGGTAATATCAGCAGGCGCACCGGAGAGATGAGCTATGGCTTTGTGGTGCCCGACAATAAGCACTACAACGATGATATATTCGTGAGCCGGGAACGCAGCAAGGGGGCAAAGGAAGGAGACAAGGTCGTAGTACGTATCACGGATTACGGCAACAGGAGCAGAGGCCACAAGCCCGAGGGTATCGTGACAGAGATCCTGGGAGATATATATACTCCCGGAGTGGATATCACATCCATAGTCAGAGGGTACGGCTTACCGGAAGGATTTACAAGGGAAACCCTCACGGAAGCGGATAGGGTGGCACGCCCGGTAGAGGAAAAGGATATTTCATATCGTACAGACTTCAGGGATAAGATGACGGTCACGATAGACGGGGATGATTCAAAGGACTTTGACGATGCCGTGAGCCTGTACAGGAAGGGCGAAGCATGGGTGCTTGGAGTACATATAGCGGATGTATCGGAATACGTGAAGGAAAGCTCCGTACTCGATAAGGAAGCCTTTAGGAGGGGTACCTCGGTGTATCTGCCCGACAGAGTGATACCTATGCTGCCGGAGGTGCTGTCAAACGGTATCTGTTCTCTGAATCCCGATGAGGACAGACTGACGCTCTCCTGTGTGATGAAGCTTGATGACAAGGGCAGGATCAAAAGCTCGAAGATAGTGGAGAGCGTGATACGGAGCAGTCACAGGATGACCTACGGCAATGTCCAAAAGATACTGGACGGAGATAAGGTACTGAGAGAAGAGTATGCAGATGTGGTTCCCATGCTCGAAGATATGAACAGGCTTGCCCATCTTATCAGGAGCAGAAGAGTGAAGCACGGAGCCATAGATTTTGATCTGCCAGAGGCTGATATCATCCTTGATGAAAACGGCAGGACTACAGATGTAAGGCTGCATGACAGAAATGATGCCACGAGGCTGATAGAGGACTTTATGCTCATGGCAAACGCGACTGTGGCTGAGACCTTTGCCGTGATGCATATGCCGTTTATATACAGGACTCATGATGAGCCTGATACTGACAGTATCAGAGAGCTTGCGTATTTTGTATCGGGCTTCGGATATCATCTAAAGCTTAAAAAAGACGAGAACGCGGGATCTAAGGAGCTGCAAAAGCTGTTAAAGGATACGGAAGGCACTGAAGCAGAGAGACTTATCAGGAGCCTTGCCCTTAGAGCCATGAAGCAGGCAGGATATACTACCGAATGCAAGGGACACTACGGGCTTGCCATGGAATACTATACTCACTTTACTTCACCGATCAGGAGGTATCCCGATCTGCAGATCCATCGCATAATAAAAGAGTATCTGAGAAATGAGCTTACAGGCAAGAGGATCTCTCATTATAATGAAATACTCGGAAAGGTCGCAGAGCAGTCAGGCTTCCTTGAGCGGAGAGCCGATGATGTAGAGCGGGATGCCGACAAGCTTAAGATGGTCGAGTACATGACAGGACATATCGGTGAGGAGTATGATGGTATCATATCCGGAGTGACGGACTGGGGTATATATGTGGAGCTGCCCAACTGTATAGAGGGAATGATACCGCTCAGGGATATGTCCGATGATTATTACGAGCTTGACGATATGAACCATCTGGTGAGAGGCAGGGCTACGGGCAGGGCATACAGGCTCGGTGCCGGGATAAGGGTCAGGATAGCAAGGGCAGACAAGCTGTCCTGTGAGATAGATATGGCTGTGGCGGAACAGGATAGATGATATGGCAGAGGATAAGTCAGGGAAAAAGCTGATAGCTAACAATAAAAAGGCATTTCATGATTACTTCATAGAGGAGCAGCTCGAGGTAGGGATAGAGCTCTTTGGTACGGAGGTGAAGTCCATAAGGGCCGGCAAATGCTCCATAAAGGAGGCATATATCGACGCAAGGACAGGCGAACTCATCATCTACGGTATGAACATAGCCCCCTATGAGAAGGGGAATATATTCAATAAAGATCCTATGCGGGACAAGCGTCTGCTCGCCCATAAGAAAGAGATAATGAAGCTTCAGGGACAGCTCACCCAGAAGGGATATACCCTGCTGCCGCTTGAGGTGTATCTTAAGCATGGCAGAGTCAAGCTGCTGATAGGACTCGGACGCGGCAAGAAGCTGTACGATAAGAGGGACGCCATCGCAAAGAAGGATATGAAGAGAGAAACCGAGAGAGAGTTTAAGATAAAGAACCTGTAATGTTTTAACACATTTTAAGGAGGGTACGATATGAAACTGGCAATACTTGGGGCAGGTGGAATAGCAGGCGTGATGGCAGGCACCGTGGCAAAGATGGACGGGGTCGAAAACTATGCCATAGGATCAAGAGATATAGCAAAGGCAAAAGCGTTTGCAGAGCAGTACGGTATGCAAAAGGCATACGGTTCATATGAAGAGCTGCTTGCCGATCCCGAAGCTGAGCTTGTCTATATCGCAGTGCCGCACTCACATCATCATCAGTGGACCATAGCTGCTCTTAACGCAGGCAAGCATGTACTCTGTGAAAAGGCTTTTGCCGTAAACGAAAGACAGACCAGAGAGATGATAGAACTCTCGGAGAAGACCGGACTCCTTCTTGCCGAGGCGATCTGGACGAGATATATGCCCTCCAGAAGGATGATAATGGAGATAATAGAGCGCGGCGACATAGGAAGGGTAAGGACTGTATCGGCGAATCTGGGCTACAGGATAGACATGAACGAGCGTATGGTACGACCGGAGCTCGCAGGAGGCTGTCTGCTTGACCTTACGGTATATCCGCTGAACTTCGCCAGCATGGTATGGGGAGACGATATAAAGGATATCAAGGCTTCATGTGTGATGACAGACACAGGGGTGGATGGTCAGGACACCGTGATGATAGAGTATCAGGACGGACGCATGGCGAGTCTTTTTACCACTATGTATACTCTTACCAACAGGATGGGGCTGATCTGCGGTACAGACGGCTTTATAGAGGTACAGAATATCAATAATCCGGAGCAGATAAGAGTTTATTCTCCCGACAGGAACGGACCGGAGCTAAGGGCATGCTATGATGTGCCGGAACAGATCACCGGTTACGAATATGAAGTTCTTGCCTGCAAGAAGGCGATAGAAGAGGGCAGGATCGAATGTCCGGAGATGCCTCATTCGCAGACCATACAGATCATGTGTCAGATGGACAGGATAAGGAAACAGTTTGGGATAGTATACCCGAATGAATGATACACGGCTGAGACATATATCATCCCACTATTCAGCCGGAGAAAACAGGAGGAAAAATGTATGAATGAAAACATCGTAAAACGAAACGGACTTTTGTCGGAAAAGGTGATCAAGGGTCTTGAGTCCCGTAATATGTCGGGCTATTACGCTAAGGACAGGGAAGAGGCATTAAAGAAGGCTCTGGAGCTTATAGACGAGGGCAGCAGCGTGACTATGGGAGGCTGCATGAGCGCCCGTGAGATAGGTCTTGTCGAGGCTCTTAAGAAGGGAAATTACAGCTTTATAGACCGCGATGAATATGAAGACAAGAGAAAGGCCATGCTGATGGCTTATGACGCGGATGTGTTTCTTGCCAGCGTAAATGCGATGACTGAAGACGGAATACTGGTGAATATTGACGGAAACTCCAACCGTGTGTCGGCTATAGCCCAGGGACCTAGGAAGGTCGTATTCATAGTGGGAATGAATAAGGTCTGCTCCGATGTGGATGCGGCAATGAAGAGAGCAAGAAATGTCGCGGCACCGATCAACGCGCAGCGTTTCGGACTCAATACACCCTGCTCCAAGCTCGGCACCTGCATGGACTGCAAATCTCCCGATACCATATGCTGCCAGTTTCTCATCACAAGGTTTTCAAGACATGAAGGCAGGATACATGTGATACTTGTAGGAGAGGATCTGGGCTTTTAAGTGTGAGACCGGAGAAATCAGGACAGACCTCCTTAGGATGGGGGCTGCCGTGATTTTCAAGGAAACCTCATCCCCGATGTCGATAATAAAAATATGATAGGGGAGGTATCTATTTGCAGCCCAAAGGGCTGTGAATAGTTACAACTGAACTATGGGTTCAGTTGCGGGGGCAATGCTGCCGATATATAATATAACAAATAAGGGGTAGTAATGGTCTCGACAGGGACTATGAAACCGGAGAAGCTATCCGAAGGAGATCGCGTTAAATCTCACAAACAAAATAGACGCAGAAGATAATTTTGCACTCGCTGCAGCCTAAGCGCTAGCGGCCGTCGGTCCGGGGTACCTATCCTCCGATAAACCGGCGTCAAACAGATAGGAAACGGCATATACAAAGCTTTGAGTGTATGTACGTATCATGAAGCTACCGAACCCGGAAAGTCGTCTATCGCTGTCCGGCAGAGGGAATCCTAAAAGGTGGACTATGATAGTAGAAGGACGGCGGATTGGTTTTTGGACACGGGTTCGACTCCCGTCTACTCCACTAAACCGTGTTTTGACGAACACCTGTCCATAAAGGTGTTCAAAACACGGATTGATATTGCCGTACGGTTCTTTTTTTTCAATGAGTGTTATGCTATGTCTATACAGTACCAATAAATGTCGAATAATACACGATTTATCAAATGAAGCTTTTTCCCAAACGAAAAGTTGATGCTGACTATGATTGCGGCTATCGCAGAGTTCGAGAGACAAAATCTGCTTGAACGACAGCGTGAAGGGATAGCGATTGCCAAACGCGCCGGCAAATACAAGGGCGATCAGGTAAAGAAGATTGATGATGATGTATTTGAGAAGCATTACGCAGAATATAAAGAACGAAAGATAAATAAGAAGCAGCTTGCAGAGACTCTTAAAATCAGCAGACCAACGTT
>CAJOME010000093.1 GCA_905235585.1 uncultured Lachnospiraceae bacterium
CCTTTGCAGGATAGATGAGATATCATTTATAAATCTTACGGCAAAGGATGTGGTACGTCATCCTCTGGTACAAAGGATAGTAAAAGCCTACGAGGAATATGACGCCAAGAGAGCGGCATCTGACGAAAAGAAAAGGAAGAATCGTCTGAAAAATGGAAACAGAAGATAACAGGTCGTTTTCAGCTCATATGCTGATACCGATATTGATCCCTGCCGTAGTCACGGCTGTAGAGGGATATATAGTGAGACAGTCTTTCATTGTGGCTGTAAGAGATCTGCTTGTTGTAGCCGTTGCAGGATTTGCTGTGGTATATACAGGGAGGAAAAAGATGACGATCACGTCATCGGTATGTATCATGCTTCTTGCTCTCATTTCGTCGATACAGGCTTTTATTCCTGATTTTATAGTGCCGATCGCGGCTTTCGGGGTTGTAGTCACATTTATAGCATCTCCCATGATAGGGATCATTTCGACGGTATACTTCGCTGCCGTACCGTTTCTTGTCACTGAAAGGTCATTTGAATATTTTCTCTTTACCGCGCTTATGGGGATCATCGGTATCTCCCTGATATACGGACGCAGCAGGATAGGAAGATATGTCGAAGCACTGCTGATCTATGCCATGTTATATGTGCTCTTATATACTGCTCTCATAGTAATGAAGAGAATGACGATAGAGCCTGAGCTTATAATAGATCCCGCGGTAGGACTTATCCTCATCATCGTGATAATGGAGATCGCCGGATACCGGTTCTATAATAATGTGATAAAGCGGCGGGAGGATCTCTATAAGACTGTGGTGGATCCCGAGCATCCGCTGCTCATAGAGCTTAAAAACAGTAATAAGACCGAGTATAAGAGAGCGATACATACTGCGCATTTCACAGATCTATTTGCGGAAAGATTTGGCTATAACAGGGTATTGATGAAGGGTCTCGGTTTCTATCACAGGATCGGAGTGCTGAGTGAAGAGGACACATCTATCGCGGTAAGGACCGTAAAGCTTGCGGTAAATGAAGGATTTCCCGGGGATATTGTCGATGCGCTCAGGGAATACGGAGAAGTCAGACCCGGCAATAAGGTATCGGCTGAGGTGGCGATCACAGTAATCGTGGATTCAGTGATATGCGATCTGATGAAGGAATTTGCGAGCGGAAATGACAAACTGGATCTTAATAAGTTTATAGATAAGTCCATACTCAGGCTGTTTTCGGGTCAGAACAGCCTGTTAAAGAAATCGGCCATACCGTATTCGGATCTTGAAGACATAAGAAAGCATCTGAAAACCGAGAGGATATATTATGACTTTCTCCGTTGAAGTCGATGAGGGGATAAGCCAGCTGGATCTCGAGACGGACAAGATATTCGAAAGGGTTGCGAAAACCGTTTTGGATGTCATGAAGTGTCCGTTTGAGTGCGAGGTGTCGCTCACACTGACAGATGATGAGAGAATCAGAAAACTCAACAGGGATCACAGGGATACGGACAGGTCTACCGATGTGCTGTCTTTTCCGATGGTTGATTTTAAGAGGCCTGCGGATTATTCGCGCATAGATGATGATCCAACGGATCTTTTTGATCCGGAAAACGGCGAACTGATGCTCGGAGACATCGTGATCTCCACTGACCATGTTATCGCTCAGGCTGAAGAATACGGACATACTGTGCTCAGAGAGCTGGCTTTCCTAATCACACACAGTATGTTACACTTGCTTGGGTTTGATCATATGGAGCCGGAGGATGCCGCAATGATGGAGCAGGCTCAGGATGATATATTAAATATACTGAATATAAGGAGATAGTTTTGAAATACGTTAAGATGACCGCATTTTTGTGTAGTATGGCTTTCAGTGCCTGTATTTTTTCTGGCTGCGGAGGAACCATTCCAACATCGGCTTACGATGAGAGTGAAGTGTCGGATAATGAGGCATACGCGAAGTTTGAGGAGGCCGTATCTGAGGAAAAAGAGCAGAAGGATGTCTCAGAGGTCGCACCCGCAAACGCAATCCCCGCAGAAAAAGGATATATCTCTTCGGTCGGGGCTGAAAGGGAAAGAAACGGTGATAAGGTAAGAAGCTATCTTACCGGACAGTTCGTTCCGTCAAGCATGGGAGACAGGCGCCCGGTCGCCATAATGCTTAATAATATCGAGGATGCCATGCCTATGAGCGGTGTAGGATATGCCGATGTCCTTTACGAGTGTGTGGTCGAGGGCGGTCTGACACGTATGATGGGTGTATTTGAAAACTATGACGATCTGGAGAAGATAGGATCAGTCAGATCCTGCCGCAATTATTTTGTATACTATGCTCTGGAGCTGGATGCCATCTACTGTCACTACGGACAGTCCTCATATGCGCTGCCTCTGCTTGAACAGGATAATGTCAATAATCTGTCGGGGCTTGCAGCGATAGGGGATACCGTGTTCTACAGGACGACCGACAGAGTAGCGCCCCACAATGCCTATGCTTCGGCCAAAGGCATCAAAAAGGGTATAGAGGAGATGGGCTACAGAGAGGATTATCAGTCAGACTACATAGGCAAATTTACCTTCGCAAAGGACGGTGATCCCAATGATCTCTCCGATGCGCCTTCTTATGATGCCACGCATATTGAGCCGGGATATGTGATAAATAAACCATACCTTGAGTATAACGAGAATGACGGTAAGTATTACAGATGGCAGTACGGGACGGAGCATGTGGATGATCTGACCGGAGAGCAGCTTGCATTTGACAATGTCATACTGCAGTATTCCGACTGGATGCAGGTGGATGATAAAGGCTATCTTGGATTTGACTGTCATAATGGCGGAAAGATGATATTCATAACCAGAGGAAAAGCAGTAGAGGGAAGCTGGGTATTACTCGGAGGAACCCAGAGCGCGGTCAGATATTACGATTCAGACAACAAAGAGATCGTACTTAATCAGGGCAAGACATTGATAGAGAT
Organism: uncultured Lachnospiraceae bacterium; assembly: GCA_905235585.1. GTDB lineage: Bacteria > Bacillota > Clostridia > Lachnospirales > Lachnospiraceae > NK4A144. The sequence continues at coordinate 2,954 of CAJOME010000093.1, forward strand.
AATACAGGATACCGAGGGAGACAAGGTAGTTATAAGATAAATGGCTCGGGACAGTAAGAGAAGCGGTAATTTTATCGTACAAGGCAGTCTGCTGGGGATGGCGGGCATAGTGACCCGTATCATAGGTATGATATACCGTATCCCGGTGACTAATATCATAGGCGATAAGGGAAACGGATACTACGCTTCCGCATATTATATTTATAATATTATGCTCCTCATATCGTCCTACTCGCTGCCGCTTGCCGTGTCAAAGGTAGTGTCGGCAAGGCTTTCAAAGAAACAATACAGAAATGCGAATAAGGTATTGAAGGGCGGGATATTATTCGCTGTCGCATCCGGCGGAGCAGCAGGTCTTATCGTGCTGTTAGGGGCGGATATGCTGGCGGATGCCCTGGCTGAGCCACTGTCGGCTATCGCACTAAGGATCTTTGCGCCCACACTGCTGGTCGTGGCTGTCATGGGAGTATTCAGAGGATATTTCCAGGGGATGGGAAATATGGTTCCCACTGCGATCTCACAGATCATCGAGCAGATAATAAATGCCATAGTCAGCATAGTCGCCGCCAAGGCACTCTTTGATTACGGATCAAAGACAGCAGCGCTCTTAAGAAACGAAGACCTGGCATATGCATACGGAGCTGCCGGTAGCACACTCGGTACGAGCGTAGGAGCCTTTGTTGCACTGGTGTTTCTTGTACTGCTGTATATCATGGTAGCGGGCAGACTCAGAAAGAGATTTCTCGAGGATGACACTAAATATACGGAGAGCTACGGGGATGTATTCAGACTTATACTGCTCACGGTATTTCCGGTCATCCTATCTACGGCGATCTATAACATTAATGACATACTCGACAACTTTATATTCAATCACAGCATGGAGACCAAGGGACTCGGGGCTGAAAAGACGGCTATCTGGGGTATCTACACCGGCAAGGCCAAGCTGCTGCTGAATGTGCCGATAGCACTTGCGAATTCTATGTCAGCGTCGGCGGTACCGGCTCTTGCTTCATGTATAGCATCGGATAATAAAAAAGGTGCGAGACGAAGGATAAGTGTGGCTATGCGATATACCATGATCATAGCCTTTCCGTGTGCCGTAGGACTTTTCGTGCTGGCAGAGCCCATAGTGGATCTGCTCTTTTCGGGTGATCCGACCATGGGTGCTGCGATGATCAGAGCCGGCTCAGTGACGGTCATCACGTATTCCATGTCGACGCTTTCAAACGGTATGCTGCAGGGGATAGGCAGGATGAACCTGCCGGTTAAAAATGCGGTAATATCTCTTGTGATCCATATCGCAACGCTGATACTGCTCATGGACAGGACGGAGCTTGGCATATACGCAGTCATCATATCTACCATAGTGTTTTCTTTATGCATGTGTTTCTTAAACAACCTGTCGCTGAAGCATGCATTGGGACACAGGCAGGAAAAGGTCGGTACTTTTTTGATACCTGCCATATCCTCTGCTGTGATGGGAGTGGTGATCTTTGTGTTACAGAAGATACTCTCACTGTTTGCTGGCTCTCTGCTTCAGGTTGTCATACCCGTAGTGGTCGCCATCATAGTGTATATGGTATGTATCATAAGACTTGGAGCCGTAAGAGAAGAAGAAATGTATGACATGCCTATGGGAGCTCGACTTGTCAGGCTCATCAAACGGATCGGATTCGTATGAGTGAGGTGAAAAGGGTTGCCGTAATAGGGGCGGGGGCGGCCGGGATCATGGCCGGAATAACAGCTGCAAGATCAGGTGCAGCTGTTTCTTTACTTGAGCATACAGACAGTATAGGCAGCAAGATACTCATAACCGGAAACGGCAAGTGTAATTATACCAATACCGGTATATCACGCAGCCGCTATCATTCGGGGACAGACAGAGCCGGCAGGATCGAAAGTATCACAGACCGCTTCGGATATGCCGAAGCCGTATCTTTTTTTGAGAGCATCGGGATAACGGGCAGGGAAAGACGCGGATGCATATATCCGTATACCGATACTGCGGAGTCTGTACGTACCGCCTTGCGACTGGAGCTGAAAAAGCTCGGGACAGAGATCGTCTGCGGATGCAAAAACATAAAGATCATTTACAGGAAAAGCAACTGTATAAAGGTGACCTCGGAGCTCTTCTTGGGAGGCAGGGATTTTGACAGCGTGATAATAGCCTGCGGAGGTCTGGCGGCAAGGAAGACCGGCTCTGACGGTTCGGGCTATGATCTTATGAGGTCGCTCGGAGCATCCACGACGGATATATATCCGGCACTGACACCGTTATTGCTTACGGAGGATCTGTCTGCCATAAAAGGAGTAAGATGTGAGGCGGCTCTTACTCTTAAGGACGAAAAGGGCAGTATCATAGAAAGCTCAAGAGGTGAACTTCAGCCCTTTGAAAAAGGACTGTCGGGTATCTGTGCGCTGGATATATCAGGCAATGCGTCCCGTCGTACAGGAGCCGGCGAGAGGGTGTATGTCGAGACCGACTTCTATCCTCTGTGTGATGATGCCGGGTTTCAACGAATGATAAGAAAGAGAATGGAATGCTTTCCCGAAAGGAATCTTACCGAGCTGCTCAACGGATTGTTCCCCAAAAAACTCACAGGCTATCTCGTACATCCTGTTGACACGAGAGAGGACGGATACATCGGGACACTTACGGAAAACATCAAGCATCACAGATATGAGGTCTCACCGGATATCATAAAGGATTTTTCAAGGGCGCAGACCACGGCGGGAGGAGTGTCTCTTGAAGGGATAGATGAGAACTGTATGCTCAAAGGGCGTGACGGAATATATGCGGTGGGAGAGATCCTTGATGCCGACGGTGTCTGCGGAGGATATAACCTTCATTTTGCCTGGGCAACGGGATATATCGCGGGTGCTCATGCCGCGGGGATGATAAAATGATACAAATATCCGATATAAGAGTGCCGGAGGGCTCTGATGACAGACATATAATAAAAAAGGCCGCGCATATCCTTGGTGTAAGACCTGATGATATACATGACCTGAAGATCGTCAAAAGGTCTAAGGATGCCAGAAAACGAAACAACATACTCGACGTATACACTGTATCCGTAAGGGCGGAGGATGAGGAAGGGCTTGTAAGCAGGGTATCAGACAGATCCGTATCAATACGTGGGGAGAAAGCATACAGCTTTCCACATCACGGAGAAAGGCATGCCGGGCACCGTCCTGTCGTGATAGGCTTCGGACCTGCGGGGATCTTTACGGCTCTGCTGCTTGCTCATGAAGGATACAGACCCTTAGTGTATGAGAGAGGGAAGAGTATAGAAGAACGTGAATATGATGTGGAGAGCTTCTTTAGGACCGGATGTCTCCTGCCGGACTCAAATGTACAGTTCGGAGAGGGAGGTGCAGGTACCTTTTCTGACGGCAAGCTGAGTACCGGGGTAAAGGACAGGAACGGAAGAAAGGAATTCATACTCGAAACCTTCGTACGTCATGGCGCGGACACGGCTATACTGACAGATTCACATCCCCATATAGGCACGGACAGACTGAGGGAGATCATCCCGTCATTAAGACGTGAGATCGAAGCACTCGGCGGGACGATCCGCTTCGGAGCAAAGCTTACCGGAATAGAAGCGGATACCGGGATCAAAGGCATATATATAAATGGGGATGAATATATACCGGCGGGAGAAGTATTTCTCTGCCTCGGACATTCAGCAAGAGATACTTTCAGAATGCTGTATGATACCGGGCTAACCATGGAGTCTAAGGCATTTGCCGTAGGGGTAAGAGCCGAGCATAAAAGGCGGATGATAGATGAGGCGATGCGGCAGGAAAGTGCCGGCTACAAGCTCACCTATCACTGCAGGGACGGAAGAGGCGTATACTCTTTCTGTATGTGTCCCGGAGGTTATGTGGTGAACGCATCCTCCGAAACAGGACATCTCACCGTTAACGGAATGAGCTATTCCCTGCGAAACGGCAGGAACTCAAATGCAGCAATAGTGTGTACGATAACTCCGGAGGATTATGCCGCATTCGGCAATGATGCTCTTGCTGGGGTCAGATTTCAGAAAAGCCTGGAGAAAAAGGCATATGAAGAGTGCGGGGGCATGATACCGTACCAGAGATACGGAGACTTCAGAGCAGGCAGGATATCAGAGGACTTCGGAGAGGTGCAGCCTGCCTGTAAGGGTAAATATTCATCGGGAAACATCAGGAATGTTTTACCGGGATATATCTGTGATGATATAATCGAGGCGATGCCGTCATTCGGAAGAAGGATATCGGGCTATGACAGTGAAGATACCCTGTTTGCAGGCGTAGAGGCGAGGACATCATCCCCGGTAAGGATATTGCGCGGAGAAGATATGCAGTCCTTAAGTATCAAAGGGGTGTATCCGGTCGGAGAGGGAGCAGGCTATGCCGGAGGCATAATGTCAGCGGCTCTTGACGGTATGAAAAGCGCGGAAGCATATATTAGCGCATAGTGCATAACGCTCCGGATATCGGGTTTTAACCTCTGAAATATATAGGTTTTTGCGACATATGCTATCGGCTCTTGTGAGTCATATAGCTTTTGTTGCTTAGTAACTGCGTTTCTATAGCACTAAAAAAGTACATTGACAG
>CAJOME010000094.1 GCA_905235585.1 uncultured Lachnospiraceae bacterium
ATCTATCTTCTCTCCGCCAAGCTCGGAAACTACAGCATTTACACGGTTTCCGTTCATGCCGACGCATGCAGCTACCGCATCCACATCGGGATCATGGCTGTATACCGCCATCTTTGTCCTGCTTCCCGCCTCTCTCGATATGCTCTTGATCTCTACCGTGCCGTCCCTTACCTCGGATACCTCCGACTCAAAGAGTCTCTTTACCAGCTCCGGATGTGTACGGCTGACGCTGATGCGGGGACCCTTTGGAGTATTTCTTACCTCAAGGATATATACCTTGACTCTGTCTCTTGGCCTTAATATCTCACCCTTTACCTGCTCATTCTCCATGAGTATCGCATCAGCCTTACCGAGATTGATGCTTATATTTCTGCCGTTCACTCTCTGGACCACGCCTGTGACTATATCCCTTGTCTGTCCCGCAAACCTGTCGTATACGGAGTTTCTCTCCTCTTCGCGTATCTTCTGAAGGATCGCATTCTTGGCATTCTGTGTGGCTATACGTCCGAACTCCTTGGAATTTATATCTATACGTACGACATCACCTATCTTCGCATCGGGATCATCCTTTTTCGCGTCTGCAAGGCTTATCTCCATGCTCTTGTCTTCTACGTTCTCCACCACGGTCTTTTCCGCATATACCTCATAGTCGCATGTCTCGCGATCCATGGTGATATGTACATTGTCCGCTTTGCCGAAGTTGTTCCTGCACGCTATGAGCAGCGAGCTCTCGATCGCCTCGAAAAGAGTCTCGCGGCTTATGTCCTTCTCACGTTCCAGAAGATCAAGCGCTTCAAGCAGTTCTGTGTTCATTTCCGTATCCTCCTGTTGATCACATATCTTCAGAGTCGTCAGGCTCTGTTTGCGGTTCATCCATAAATCCCTTTGAGCAGACCTCAAGGGTATACTCGTCATCTATAAAGTCTTCCTTGTCCAGCTTTTTGCTTACCATCCGGCTGACCAGAGTGCAGTCTCCTATCGAGATATCCTCTCCGTCCCTCCTTATGATATATGCTCTTAAGTACCAGCTGCCGGACTCATTCACGTATTCGGATCTGATCAGTTCATATCCGTTGTCATTTACTATCGGCAGCATAAGTCCTTCAAATCTCTCCGCTATACCTGCAGCGTCCTGTTTGCCGTTCATTGATCCGCATATCTCCACTAAATAAGGTGGGCTTTGCAGCCCACCTCGTTTACAACTTTACTAAAGATAGCACAGCATCTCCGCTATGTCAAATCCGTCATCACTCCTTCGTCCTTGTGGAATACCTGATAAGCAGTATCGCAAGTATCATCGCTGCGATGCCCACAGGCAGCGCGATATATGCTTTTCCCGTAAAGCCTGCCACTACATAGGTAAGGCAGGATATGGCTGCTGCCGTGACTGCGTAGGGTATCTGGGTGGATACGTGTATGATATGATCGCACTGTGCTCCGGCACTCGACATGATAGTGGTGTCGGATATCGGGGAGCAATGATCACCGCATACGGCTCCTGCCATACATGCGGATACACAGATGATAGACAGCGCATTGCCGCTCTCAAGAGGGAATGCGTGCAGGCATATGGGTATAAGAATACCAAACGTACCCCATGATGTACCTGTCGCAAAAGCAAGGAAGCACGCGATCAGGAATACTATCGCCGGAAGAAGGTTGAGGAGTGAGCCAGCGCTGTGCTCCACGAGACCTGCCACATACTCTTTGGCTCCGAGTGAATCCGTCATACCCTTAAGCGTCCATGCAAGCGCAAGTATGCAGATGGCGGGAACCATAGACTTAAAGCCCTCCGTGATACAGCTCATGCAGTCCTTGAACGGCAGTACCCTTCTCGCCACATAAAACACTATAGTGACCACCAGCGCACAGAATGATCCGAGCACAAGTCCCACCGATGCATCGGAATTTGCAAAAGCATCCACAAAGCCTTCTCCCGCAAAGAATCCACCGGAGTATATCATTCCGAGGATACAGGCAACTATGAGCGCCGCTACGGGAAGGATAAGATCGATCACCCTTCCGTTGCCTGTGACAGCTTCCTTCTCCTCGTTCTTCTCTGTTTGCACGGTAAAGATATCGCCTTTAAGCGCATTTTCCTCATGCTTTGCCATCGGGCCGTAATCCACCTTCATTATCGTAATCGTGACCATCATGACTATGGTGAGCAGCGCATAGTAGTTGTATGGGATGGCCTTTACAAAAAGCATCAGTCCGTTTGTCCCCTCGGGAGCAAAAGCGGATACCGCCGCTGCCCATGAGGATATCGGTGCTATGATGCATATCGGCGCAGCCGTGGCATCTATCAGATAGGCAAGCTTTGCTCTTGATACATTATGTCTGTCAGTGACCGGTCTCATCACCGATCCGACGGTAAGACAGTTGAAATAGTCATCTATAAAGATGAGGCACCCGAGTAATATGGTGGCAAGCTGTGCTCCTATCCTTGTCCTGATATGCTGCGATGCCCAGTTGCCGAATGCAGCGGAGCCTCCCGCCTTATTCATCATGGCAACTATCACTCCGAGAAAGACAAGGAATATGATGATGCCGACATTATAAGAGTCGGCAAGTGAAGCTATCAGTCCGTCAGTAAAGATGTGATTCATTGTTCCCTCAAAGCTGAAGCCCGAATAAAAAAGACCTCCGACTATGATACCGACGAATAAGGAGCTATAGACCTCCTTTGTGATGAGTGCCAGCACAATAGCCACTATCGGTGGTATGAGTGCCCAGAAAGTACCATACATATTGCCACCTCCCAATCATTCAATGCAACTACAAAATAAACCCCCGGAGATCATCACGTCCTCGAGGGCTTACTTAAGTAGCTCGTAGCGGAATCGAACCGCTGTTTCCGCCGTGAGAGGGCGGCGTCTTAACCGCTTGACCAACGAGCCGAACAAACGTTATATTAACATCTCGATAAAGCTTTTGCAAGTGTTTTATTTTTGATTGAAAATGCTTTTATTGAAAATGCCCGCCTGAAACTCCATATCATCAGGCGGGCATTTCAGTAATAATGTCAGGTGATCGTCACTTTCTGGAAGTGGCTCCCATGAGATCTCTGTACCATCTGAGTGAATCGAGATAAGCCTGATATACGTCATCCATCTCGATATCCTTCAGTATCATCAGTCTGGATACCTCCTGCCATGAAGCCTTCTCATATTCCTCTATAAAGCTGAGTACCTCGCCCAGATCGCCCTTTCTCTCAAGAAGAGCCTCATCAATATTCTTGGCTATCTTGATCATTGAAAGTGCTTCCTTCATCGGCTTATCAAGCATGAGATCGAGCACCGAAAACATACCTGTAAGGAAAAGCTCCTGCGACATACCGCCTATACCGTACAGCTCCGAAAGGTTCTCCGCAAACTTCGCGCGCAGCATGGATATCCTCGTAACCTCGGAGGGCTTGTCGGCACAGAGTTCCTTGGTAACGGCTGTATTTATCCACTTTTTCAGATCCTTCTGTCCGAGCATGGCAGCCGCATGTCTTACCGATGTGATCTCTGAATTCACGGCCATGTGGTTGACTATCTCAAGTAGTGATACTACAAGAGCAGCGTCGTTCTGTATGATGTCCGCAGCCTTGGTCAGATCAAAATCCGGTGCATTTACAAGGTTCAGGAGGCTCAGATAGTTCATCTTCAAAGGAGCAAGCTCTCTGTCACCCGTGGTCTTGGGAAGCCTGAAGAAATCTCCCTCGTAGAGACTGTATCCGCCGCCCTCGGTGAGCATATCATAGTCCTCCTGCGAGTCTACGTTTACAGCCACCAGCTTGAGGTTCGGGAACTGGGTCTGGAAATACACCCTTGCCACCTGGATCTTTATCTTCTTATGATCAAGGAAGATGTAATCCATGAGCTTAAGGATCACCCTGTAGTCCTCAAACTTATCTATCGGTATATTTCTGATAGCAAGCTTATAATGCTTGTTCTTGAGCTCTATGAGTCTCTTTATATGGGTCTCGTCAGGTACGATGTCCGACCCCATCAGAAGCACAAGCTTATCATGAGGTGCCTTTGTCTGTGAGTCAAGGTCTGTAAAGATAGAGATGTTGTTCATCTCTATAAATACCTCCCTGCTGCCGGAAAGAGTATCTATTCCCGAAGAGTCCACTATCTCAAGACCGGTCACATAGCCTGCTCCGTCGAATCTGCCGGAGCCCGCAGCATACGGAGTCTTAAGATAATCCTTCTTCTGCGCGAATATTGAATAAGCGCAGGTCATCATGTTTTTGTCAAAAAGCGGTATCAGACTAGCTAACATAGTTTACACCTCACCTAATTTGAAATAACTTATTTGTTCATTGAGCCTTGAAGCAAGATCCTTAAGCTCATTGGCCGACGTACTTATAACCTCAAATGTTGCATTGAGTTCCTGCATTGACGCATTGGTCTGCTGAGTGGAGGCCGCATTCTCTTCGGATATCGCAGACAGGTCATCTATCACCCCGACCACGTTGTTCTTGGCATTTGTCAGATTGCCTACGCGACCCGTGATATCGTTAGTCCCGTCCATAACGGATCTGACACCCTCTTCCATGCGGTTCATATCTTCTCTGGTGTAGTCGATCTGGGCATTCTGCTCTTCCACTCCCTTATTTACCTCTTCAAGATCGGCAATAGTCCTTTCAGACTCATCCACAAGATTTTTTACTATCTCTGATATCCTGACAGCGGCATCCCTCGACTGATCCGCGAGTGATCCGATCTCTGTAGCCACGACGGCAAATCCCCTGCCTGCTTCGCCTGCTCTCGCTGCCTCTATGGATGCATTGAGCGACAGCAGATTGGTCTGCTCGGATATCGCTGTAATGATATTTGAAGCCTCTGCTATATTCTGTACGGCATCATTGGTATTCTGTATCTGTCTGCCTACATTCCCCATTGATTCGACGACATGGCTGTTTTGAGCGACCAGCTTTTCAAGTGCCTTCATTGCTGCCATGCAGGCATCGTTCATGGCAGCTGCCTGATCCGAAAGCTCATTGATACTGCCGGTGATGCCGTCTATATCCACACCCATATCCGATGTACTGGTAGCAGCTGTCTGGATACTCTCTGCCTGTGATACCGCACCGCGGCTTATCTCCTCCACAGCATTCGACACCTGACCCGAAGCATCCGATGCCTGATTGGCAGAGCCTGCGAGCTCCTGTCCGCTGTTTGTCACATCCCTTGCCAGCTCTCTCGATGTGCCTATAACATCTCTGAGTCTGTGCTCAAGCTTCTGTGCAGACTCGGCGATCACGCCTATCTCATCCTTTCTTGCCAGTGCCCTCTCGTCTGTCTTTACCGTAAGATCTCCCCCGGCAAGATCATGAAGTCCCTGCGCTATGGACTGCATTGCAGGCGACACCCTCCTGTCCGTGGCTATGCCCAATACCGTGATAAGGACTACAAAGAAAATGGATATAAATACCATCTTAACGGTAGTACTTGTGATATGCGAGTCAAATTCCTCCTTTGATCTGCCGGCGAATACCATGCCCTGTATATCACCCTTTGTGCCATAGACCGGAATATAGTAAGCATAGTATTTTGATCCCTGTATCTCCACGTTGGAGTCAAAGTAGTCTGCTCCTCCGTTAAGGACTGCGGCTATGACCGCATCCGAAGCATCGGTGCCCACTGCCCTTTCCTGTGTGCCTGCTTTATATATGGTAGTCACGTATCTGGTCGGACCTATGAAAAGCGTATAATCAATGCCCGTCTGCTCATGAAGGAGATCAAACTGCTCCTCGTACTGCTCGGCCACCATGCTGCCGCCCTTGCGAAGAATCCCGTCGTTGTCTACAAACCAGTCTCCTTTGTATTCATTATCTACCTCGTCTGCCAGATGCACCGCTGCCGCTCTGAGCTCCTCCTCTCCCATGCTCTTATATATGCTTCGCATGGTGATCACGCTGTAAATATTGAGGCAGACAGCCACAACTGCCACGGCCACTATTGCAATAATGACCAGTTCCCTTACTAACTTCCCCTTTCTTTCCATAAAAAGTACCCCTCAATATAGATTTAGGATTATTATACACTAATCGTAAGGAAAAATCATTACTCCCATTGCTCTCTTTTTGAAATCGGCACACCCCATTTCTCATGCAGGCAGTTGAGCAGCTGCTTCCATTCGGCAGGATACTCGTTTGTGCCCTGAGCCTCTGCCTTGATACTGAGGCTGTTTACCTTAAAATACCAGGTGTCTCCGTTTATTATGCCGGGTCTGGTATATCTCTGCCCGTCCCATGACTGCACTCCGCATGCCTTGATATCGTCCAGAAACTCCTGCAGCTTCTGGCTGATACGCATCTCTCCGTACTTTAGATCCACGGACCATGAAAGATACACCTTGTCCTTATTCTCCTCGTTATCCTTGATCACCACATGATAGCCTGTGCCGTAGAGACCCCATGCATCACCCCATGTGAACTCGAAGACAGGCTCTGCCGGCTCTCTTTTGCTCCTTGATGATATCTCTTCGAGATCCTCCTCGGTGGCGATTTCAGCTTTGTCTCTTGTATCAGCCTTTATCCCCTGCTTCTTAGGAGGCTCCTGTCTTTTATGCCGGTTATGCTTCTCGGCTTTTTCAGACCGCTCGTTCTTTTCGCTTCTGCTCCTGTCATACGGTCTGGTCTGTCCGTCGTGCTTCTTCTGCTCTTCTGATCTGTCACGTTTCGCTTTATCTTTATTTCTGTTGCGGTAATGCTTCCTGTGATTCTTTTTCTTTTCTGTATTTTCGTCCATATGCGCGATGTATCCTTTCATGGAAATTCCGCTTTAACCTATATTTTTTTGCGACTTGCAATCAGAAACACGCATTTATGCGGGTTTCATGCCAAAGTGTAAAGCCGGCAGCAGGCAAGCCCGCGACATAGTCGCATTTAAATGATCGGATTTGTACTTTTTATCCCTGTCAACATTCTATTATATATGCATAAAGTGTGTCAAAGCCCCTCACTCCTATAGATCAAACAGTGAGAGCTGGTTGGTCTCGGGGATATCCCCCAGTACTCCTGCCTCCCGCAGCTTATCCGCAACTGACGGCGATGCTCCGCTCCTCGTGCAAAAATCATCCTTGGAGAGAAAGGGACCCTTGTCCGGAGATGATGATATCCGGCTGATGATGGCATCCGCCGCCTTGGGTCCTATACCCGATATAGAAGAAAGTGCCGGCATTATCCTGCCGTCTATTATCTGAAAATCCCTTGCGGATACTTTGTTCAGATCTATCGGGCAAAACTCAAGTCCTCTCGCATACATCTCCTGCACTATCCTCATGTCGTGCAGCTCATCCTTTTCGGGGTCGCTTAAGAAATCCTTTCTTCTTTTATAATCCTCGATTATCCCTGACAGCACCACAGGCCCCTGACAGCACTTCTCATATGAAAAGCCCTTGGCTCTTATCGTGAAGAAGCCGCAGTAATACGCCAGAGGCATGTACACCTTAAACCATGCTATCCTGTATGCCATCATGACATAGGCTGCCGCATGAGCCTTTGGAAACATGTACTCTATGGTATGGCAGGAC
>CAJOME010000095.1 GCA_905235585.1 uncultured Lachnospiraceae bacterium
ATGGGAGCCGCGGTGACCACGGGAGTATCTTACATAGTATACTTCATCATAGGCACCTTTTTTTCCGAAAGGTGTATTAAGATAGGCTACAGCTACGGCAGGACGGCTCTGTATACAGTGCTGCTCATAGCCTATTGCACGGAAGCATCCTTAGTGAATGATACCCTGACGGATACGCTGTGCGGCATCGCTTTGATAGCTATCGTTATGATCGCAGACAGGAAGACAGTAAAAGAGGGTATGGGTTTATGCCGGAAATATCTCCAAAGATCAAAATAGGACTGTTTTCTTTAACAGGCGTCATACTTATCATCTCCAATATCCTCTGCTATAACCGTGAGTTTCAGAGAGAGATAAAGCTAAGGGACTATACTGCCGCAGACCAGCTGCTCTATCATCCCGATTTTGCCGGGGAGGGCTATGCACCCGATGCCCTTGTCAGGGAGATAGTCAGGGGAAAGACCGTGCTGGTGCCCAGAGCTGTAAGGCCGTACAGTGAGTACAGCTCTTATGGACATATGCATGAAGAGGGCAATCCATTTTCGATGAACTATTTCAGCGAGAACAATTATACCAAGTATTTTAGTGAGTATGCCGGTGAGATATCCGTGGACGAGTCGCTTCCCGATCTGTATGAATTGGAGATAAAACCGCTCCCTGACAGTATATCGGGGCAGTTTACCGACCTTGGACGGGGACACGAGATGATGAGATATGCCTTTCTTGGCGATCATACCGATGAGGAAACTACTAACCAGTTTTTTTATACATATTACTACACAGTAGATGACTATTATCAGCGGAGCAATGCTTTACATATATTTGTGAGTACCGATGCCCTGACAGAGGATGATACGCTGGCAGCGGTCTGGGATACAGACGAGAATCTGTTTCTGATGAGTAAAGAATATTACGATAAGTATCTTAAGCATGATTATGAGGATGACATCAGCACAGACACTCTGGAAACAGATGCTATATATAATGGGAATATAACTGAGGGAAGAGATGAGTGAGATATACAGAGTGGTCTCTGAACTGTCCGGCGGCTATTATACCGCACAGGTAGTTACGGTAATATGCTTCTTTATGATCGGGCTGGCAGTCGTAAAGGCTGACCGGCTAAAGGGGATCTGGGCATATTTGTATGCTTTCCCCGTGGGGCTGGCGGTCTTTTCTGTGGGAGGCTATCTGATGCTGTGCCTTGGGATACCGTTTAACAGTATATCCGTGACCGTGCTTATGGCGGCTGTATTTGCAGGATGTCTGATCATAGACTGCAGGCACAGATTGGTTGACATAAAGAAGGAACTCCTGCTTCTTATGGTGTCGCTGCTCGTTGTTACAGTATTAGCGGCTGTTTTTACTGCAAATATATTTGATGTGCTTACAGACAATGATACCTTTTATTACTTTTCTACCTTTCCTGAGGCGATAGTCAGGGAGGGGAGGTATATCAGGTATTTTGACACATTTCTGACAGATTCGGCTCCCATCGGCAGTATAGTGTATACCCTGCCCTACCTGTTCGGGTTTGGCGAGACCTTCGGCATTCTGTATATGCTCGATCTTAATTTCCTTTTGATATTTGCATATGCCCTATACCGCGCTCAGCGTGACAGATACACGGCTGCGGGAGCAGCATGTATTTCTGCTGTCACTACTGCGTTTCTTGCCACGTCTTCCGCTTATCTGACCACCGCTAAATGGGTAATGGCAGGAGTGTACTTTATGTCGTATTATTTTTTCACTGTAATATTGGGATATGAGGTATGCAGGGATACGGAACAAAGACCCTGTGCAGTACTCATGCTCATGTCCGTCATGACGGCTATGCTGAGGCATGAGGGTATTATTTTTGTGCTCGTTCTGGTCATATTACTGTCGGTAAGGAGCGGTCACTCCCTCAGAGAGGTATTGCTCACATATATCCTGCCTGTTTTTATATGTGCCGGACTGTATTATATAAGGGTATTTGCGATCCTTAAGGTGGCGCCGCTGTATGCGTTTCTTACCCCTGCAAAGGGCATGCTGCTTTTGGCGGCAGTCGTATGTACGGGACTGCTGGTGTGTATATTGCACGTTTTTGCGGAAAAGAAGACAGTGGGATTTGCAGCCGGACATATGTATACTATATTGCCTGCGGTGCTGATGCTGTTGAATCTAATGCTGCTTGTGCTAAGGAAAGACGAATATCTGGTGAATTTAAGGACATTTTACGGAAATCTGCGTACCAGAGCCGGATGGGGGTATTTCGGATATATAGCCGCGCTGCTTGTGGCGGTACTGGCGCTCAGAGCCATTGTGCGCAGAGAATTCAGACTGTCCTTTTATGATTCGCTTATGATATCATATGTCCTCGCTGTTGTTATCGCCTCGTTCGGAAGAGGGTTTGCGCTGAGGATAGGTGTAGGCGATTCCGGCAACAGAGTGCTGCTTACGGCAGTTCCGATCATAGTATTCGGTATGACCATGCGGCTTATGGCATATGAGGAGAAAGGAGCGTGTGAGCACAAGGCGCGGAGTGCTCCGGATAGCAGCGTATGACGGCGGTGCAGATGAAAGATAAACGTGAAAAGCTCCCATATATTTTTATGGGTATTCTGGCTGTATGTCTTGCGGTAAGGGCATTTTACGGCTTTTGTCAATCAGACGAATGCTTCTATATTTCCACGGCGGGCAGGTTCGCGGCAGGCGACAGGCTGTTTATCGACGAATGGCACCCTACCCAGATGTCCTCGCTCATTACTGCGCCCATATACAGGCTCTACAGCCTGTTCGTGCCGGATCGCAGCGGTATCATACTGTTCTTCCGGCTCCTGTATGTGCTCCTGTGTACCCTGGAGGCGGCATTTATATATCACGGAGTATCAAAAAAACAGTCGAGGGTCGCAGCGATAGCGCTTTCAGGCTTTCTTATGCTCTACTGCCACCTTAATATGGCTTCTATGTCATATTACATGCTTACCTTTCATTTCTACACGCTCGCTTTTCTTATCATATACTGCCGTAAGAGCGATAAAGCGTACATAGGCGGAGGAATATGCTTTGCGCTTGCGGTGCTCAGTCTGCCGAGTCTGGCTGTTGCGTATGTTCTGGTAATGCTTATCCTGCTCACTGCATGCTTTTTTTACAGGAAGCTGAGGAAGCCGCTGCTCCTGTTTAGCGCAGGGATTTTTATACCATTTGTAATCTTTATCGTATATCTGTATGCAAGTAAGGTTGGGATTGCAGGATTACTTGCGAACCTTGTTAACATTTTGTCAGACAGCGAACATGACCGGGGCTATGTTCAGTCATTCTTTACGTTCTTTGATGCAATTAAAGATGCGTTCGGTAAAATCTACTATTTAAGCATAGTGCTTGTTATCATGGCTGTCCCGGCACATCTGAATGCAACATACCGCATGATGATAAAACCGTATATATTCATTGCAGATGTGATACTGTTTATGTACTATCTTTTTGTCGCTGCTTCGCATACCGGTTTTACAAATACCGCCTTTGCCCTGTTTACCTTCCCTTTGTTCTTCCTTACAGAAAGAAAGAACTGGTACATATTTGCTTCTTTATTCATGGGGGGACTGGCAGTTTCGGCCACCTACTGTTTTTCCAGCTTTTCAGACCTTTATGTGCTTTCCATAGGACACGCTATCTCGGCAGCAGGCAGTGTCATACTGCTGGATGACTTTACAGAGGATGCACAGAGGATGCTGAGATACATTTCATGGACTGTGCTGACGGCTGCACTGATCGTTACCGGAGTCCTGAGATTTACCTATGTATACAGGGATGCTGCAATGGATGAGCTTAAGGCGAGGGTCATGTCGGGTCCCGCAGCCGGTCTTGTCACGACAGCAGAGCATAGGAGGCAGTACGAGGAGGTACTGGAGGCGATAAGAAAATACGACAGCGGCAGCAGGGTACTGTTCACAAGGATACTGCCCTGGGGATATGTCGCATCGGATATGCGTGTTGCGGCACCGGATACATGGAGACATGAATTATCAAATGAAAGACTTTCTGATTATTACGATGCCGATCCCGGACGGCAGCCGGATGTGGTCTTTGTACTGGATGCCGAGATAGGCTCTTATGAGACAGCGGGAGATGTGGAGGCTGATCCGGCTCCGAATGAAAATGAGTTCGTCGGAGCACTGGCAGAGAAGCTTGCCGCGGAATATGAGGAGCATATCGAACCGGGATGCACCGTGTATATACACAGATGACCGTGTATATACACAGATGACCGTGTCAGATACAGTTCACAGTCCGATCGCACCCAGCTTATTAGCGTCCTACCCCTGCTTAAACGTCTTACGCCTGCTTAGCGTCACATCCCTGCGTAGTGTCGAAAACCTGCGTAGTGTCACATCACTGCGTAGTGGCGCGTCCCGTGGCGGATTGATCCGGCTCATGTGGCGTCAAATGAAAAATGCACATGTATACACAACGAATGATATTATAAGAGACAGCATTACGAAGAGAAGTGAAGCTGTATACATGACCTGACATGCTTTTTTGATATCACCAGCTATTATATCGTGTTTTATGTCACCTAAATAGGGTTTTTTCACAATTTTTCCGAAATATGAAGCAGGACCTCCCAATTGTATACCCAAGGCACCGGCCATGGCACTTTCTGTCTGGGCTGAATTAGGGCTGGAGTGCTTCAGCCGATCCCTTTTCCAAATAATAACAGCGTGCGCAAAGTCGCATTTTACAAGGGGCGAAGAAATAATAACAAGGAGCGCGCTTAATCTCGAGGGAATATAATTACAAATGTCATCTAAACGGGCGGAAGCCCTGCCGAAGTAAAGATATCTATCGTTCTTATAACCAACCATGGAGTCAAGTGTGTTTACCGATTTATATACCAGTCCTCCTATGGGACCGAGTAGAAAAATAAAAAAAGCAGGAGCTATCACTCCGTCGGACAAACTCTCGGAAACGCTCTCGATTGCTGCTTTTATAACACCCTGCTCAGATAAATTTCCGGTATCTCTTCCTACTATCATACCGACTGCTTTCCTTGCTCCGGGGAGATCACCGGAGACGATTTTTTCATAAACTCCTAATGCCGACTTCTTCAGGTCGTGAGCAGCAAGACAATAAGTTGACATAACTATAGAAAGAGCAAAACCCAGATATTTGTTTATGCTGAAGCATATATAGAGCAGAAGAGTACTGATGAGTCCGGTGGATGCCGTAATAGCAAGGGTTAGCAGCAATCCCTTAAGAAATTTTGTTCTGTTTTCGTCTGTATCGCGATATAGATGCCGGTCGAGCAGATTTATTGCCTTACCGATCAGTCTGACGGGATGTGGGAGCCATTCCGGATCACCGACTATAAGGTCAAGTATAAAGGAACACAGCAATATCAGGCTGTTGAGTATCAGAAAATGTACTGTTTCGGAGCCTGATACGGCTGTGTATGCTGTCATCTTCAGCTGCGGCGTCTGTCAAGATCCTTGGACATTTTCATACCGAGTACCTGAAAGAGCTGTACCAGAAGCACAAGGATGATGACAGAGGGCCATAAAACATGCGGCTGCCATCTGTTGTAGCCGTATCTGATGGCTATGCTGCCTAGTCCTCCTCCGCCTACGGCACCGGCCATGGCTGAGTATCCGAGTATTGTCCCGAAGGCTATGGTCACTCCGACAAGCAGTGAGGTGCGTGCTTCGGCAAGAAGTACCTTCCATATTATCGCGAATGTGCCGGCCCCCATGGATTGGGCGGCCTCTATGACACCGTGATCTACTTCCTTCAGGGAAGATTCGACCATACGGCCTATGAAAGGGGCTGCAGCGATCACAAGAGGAACTATAGTCGCTGCGGTGCCGTAGCTTTTCCCTACTATCGCCCGCGTAAGAGGGATGAGTACCACCAAAAGGATGATAAAGGGAACACTTCTTAATATATTGGTAATGATATCCAATACCTTATAGAGCAGGGGATGAGGTTTGATTCCGTCATTATCGGAGACTGCGAGAAGTACGCCGAGCGGGAGACCAAGTATGTATCCGAATAATGTGGATAAAAAAACGATGATAATGGTTTCGCCGAGCCCCTGCAGCAGCATGATCAGTTCCTGTTCAGTCCACATAGCTTACCTCCTCCGCGCCGAGATTCTTTTCTTTGAAATATTCGATCATTTTGTCAGCTACTTCCTTATTCGGAGGCAGCTGAAGTATCATTTCACCCTTTGCGTTGCCGTTTATGGTCTGGGTGTTGGCATAAAGGATATTGAGCGGTGTCTTTAGCTCCAGCGTGATATTCCCGAGAATAGGCTCAAAAGCGCTCTTTCCGTCAAAGATGACCCGTATCTGCCGGTTGGAATGCATACGCATGATATGAGCAGTCTCGGAAAAGACAAGCTTTTTTGCCTCCTCCGTCTTTGGAGAGCGGAAGAGCTCCTCTACTGTGCCCTCTTCAACCTTTACTCCGTGATCGAGCACGGCGACCCTGTTGCATATCTCCTGTATCACGCTCATCTCATGTGTGATCACGACTACGGTGATGTTCATGTCACGGTTTATTTCCTTGATGAGCTCGAGGATAGACTTGGTAGTGGTGGGATCAAGCGCGGAGGTTGCCTCGTCACAGAGCAGTATCTTGGGATCGGAAGCAAGGACTCTGGCAATCGCCACCCTCTGCTTCTGACCTCCGGAAAGCTGAGCGGGATAAGAGGCGGCTTTTTCGGAAAGACCTACGGTAGCCAGATACTTCTCTGCTTTTTTTCTGGCAGAGGCTCTGGACTCTCCTGCGATCTCCAGCGGAAAGGCGACATTGTCCAGTACATTACGCTGCATCAGCAGATTGAAATGCTGGAATATCATACCTATATCGCGTCTTTTTATTGACAGCTCTTTATTTGAAAGACTCATCATATCCATGCCGTCTATATACACCTTGCCGCCGGTAGGGCGTTCAAGCAGGTTAAGGCACCTTACAAGAGTGGACTTTCCAGCACCTGACAGTCCTATGATGCCGAAGATGTCCCCCTTTTCTATCTCCAGATCGACACCTCTTACAGCCTCGACATTTCCACTGTCGGATGAGAAGGTCTTACTCACGTTTTCGAGTTTTATTATTGTTTCGCCCATAAACAAATCCTTTCATATCGATGATAAGTGGTTACCGTTCACAGTCGAATCGCAACGATGCCATGTACGCTTGGCGCACATAAGCGGCATTCAAAATATGCCATCATATGTTTTTGCAGCCTGCTGCGCGATTGCGACCCAAAACGGATTGACCCGATAAGTGACGAACGATAAACATCATACCACAATTACAGACCGTAAGGTATATATTTTTGCGACTTGCAATCAGAAACACGCATTTATGCGGGTTTCGTGCCAAAGCATTGGACATGCGGCAGGCAAGCCCGCGACGAAGTCGCATTTAAATGGCTTGACTGCGGACTTTCTGAGACGCAGTCGCAGAAGGTCATATGTTTTTGCGATAGTGTCTGATGGCTCTACGGCTTGCATATAGTTTGTTGCTCGCAGTTATCTCG
>CAJOME010000096.1 GCA_905235585.1 uncultured Lachnospiraceae bacterium
CTCGCCCCAGAGCTGTCTGAACAGTAACAATAAACCAGGATGTCGTCAGTTCAGATCTTCTGCGGAAAGCAGCATGCCGGCCAGAAAGATGACAGCTCCGGATGGGTCATGCTCCATGCGATAGGGCATGAGCCGCAGCCAGTTGACCGCCTCGTGATATCGGATGCTCCTAAGCTGTGCCGCGTCAAACCTTTCACTGAGATACCTTTTGTATTCTCCGTACAGATCCCTGTAGGCTCTTGTCATCCCGGACATGAACTGTATCTCATTTCCTGATACATCGCATCTGTCGGTACGCACCAGAAATTCATATCCGCCGTGAAGTGACTGCAGCAGCTTTGCGTAGTCGATAAACCTGCTGTCCAGTATATTGCCGCCATTCGGATCTATCAGATAGTATCCGTCCGGACACTCATCGGATAAAGGTACCGTGATGATGTTCTCCACAGTCACGTCTCCGTGAACAGGCGATATGCTGTCTGCGGCAAATATCCTCTTCAGCCTCTCTTTGGTCATAAGCTGTTTTAAGTGATCAAAGCCCTTTACTATCCTGCCGTTTATCACCAGCTCATCATAGCGAAGTATCTCTGAAAGCCTGTGGTTTTCTTCTATCAGTCTGATATTCTTCAGTATCTTTTCATCTATATAGCCGTCGATCACATCTTCTGTCGCTGTCTCGCCATCCGGGCTGCCGTCATGTGATGCGCCCTTTGAATAAAGACCTCTCTCCAGCGTATCAAATACACTCCTCAATATCCTGAAGGACTCATCTGTGGGATTGGTATGTATGTATTCAAAAAATCCCGTTGCGCCCGTCACCGCAGGCATATCATAAAGCGTCATGCCCTTATCCCTCTTCTCGCCGATTATCTTAGGCAATGGCAGATGCTCTCTGTGTCTTTCTATCCATTCCACCTGATCATGAAGCTTTTCCGCATCTCTTCCTACCACATATTTGCGAAAGATCGTCCTGCCGTCCTTGATGGCAAGAAGAGTCGTGGCATTGGAGCCTGCCGAGTAGTCGCTTATTATCTGTATGTCATTATTTGCTTCAAGATATCCCCTCACATATGCGGTTCTGTCGGCCTCAAAGTAATTTTCAAGAAAGCTTCTCCTGTCGACCTCATGCACCTGCGGGAGCAGCATCATGGTCTTTTCGGGCGAGCCCTCCGCCCCTGCCCTGCGACGCTCGGCTATGTCAGCGATAAGGCTTGCCATAAGGAGAAGAACCGCCGAGGAAGCGAGGTAAGCCACCATGATCATATCTACATATCCGCTTGTGAGCGTGCCCTTGTCTATACTTGAGCTTGAGAAAAGATACGAGAATACATACATAAGAGAGGCCTTGCCGTCCATCTGTCTGATTGCAAGTGATATGAGATAGTAAGACAGGATATAGAGACCCCACATCGCTGCGGTAAGTGCGAAGAGCCCTCTCTTCTTCATCTTCACCGCCATGTCTCTGAAGGCCGTGATCACCGACCAGAAGAAGAACATCATGGCGAGCTCTATCTTCTCATTAAATACCCCGGTGAAAGCACGGATGACCTTTTTGACCGCCTTTCTGGCAAATGTCACCATCGCTATCACAAGCACCGCAGCGAGCGAGAGCATCATGTAGAAAAAAGCGGAACGTCCGATATCGAATCCTACCGAGGGACTGATGATATATAGTGCAAGATAGATGAAACCCACCACTATGACATCGAGTATCCTGTCCACGACCACAGTGGCAAAGGCAAAGGAAAAACCGTTTTTCATCCTTCTGCCTGCAATAAAAGCCCTGAGCAGATCTCCGAGTCTGAAGGGGACGATAAGGTTCATGATATATCCCGCGGCAAGCGCCTCATTAAAGACGGGCAGCTTCACATCCTCATAGAAGTCCGAGAACTGCTTTTGTCTTAAGGACTTTACTATATGACCCGCTATCAGCAGGAGGGTTGCCATACCAAACAAAAAAAGACTCATGTTGCTATAATAGCACACCATAAGTCTTTTTTTAACCAAATCATTCTCTCATGTATAAGCCACCAGCGGTGACGTTACTGTTCACACCTTGCAGGTGCTCACAGCAACTGGATTTGCCCGATAAAATTGCCTTCGGCAATGGGGCAAATCCTTGTATTGGCTTCTGTAATCTTTCTCGCGCTCAGCGCAGCAAGTGCGCAGAGCTGTCTGAACAGTAACGCGGTGACCACCTAACCCTGTGAATCACTTTGCATCCTTGATCGAGAAGCTCATACGACCCATACGATCCTTGCCGAGGCACTTCACTCTGACATGATCGCCGAGTGTGAGCACATCCTCCACCCTGTCGATCCTGCGATCAGCTATCTTTGATATGTGTACCATGCCCTCCTTGCCGGGAGCGAACTCTACGAATGCACCAAACTCCTTGATGGATACGACAGTACCCTCATAGTACTGACCCTCTTCATAGTCGGAAGCTATCATCCTGACCATCTCGACAGCCTTGTCCATCATCTCCTGATCGGTGCCGCATACGGATACTGCACCGTCATCGGTGATATCGATCTTGACACCTGTACGTGCGATGATCTCATTGATCGTCTTGCCTCTCTGTCCGACCACATCTCCGATCTTCTCGGGATCGATCGTGATCTGGATGATCTTGGGAGCATACTTGCTGACGCTCTCTCTGGGCTTCGCGATAGCGGGAGTCATGATCTCGTTCATGATATACTCTCTTGCCTCGCGGCACTGTCTGATAGCCTGCTCCACTATGGGACGTGTGAGACCGTGGATCTTGATATCCATCTGGATAGCAGTGATACCGTCATGAGTACCTGCCACCTTGAAGTCCATATCTCCGAAGAAGTCCTCCAGACCCTGTATATCGGTGAGCACGATGAAATCATCATCGGTATCGCCTGTCACAAGTCCGCATGAGATACCTGCCACCTGCTTCCTGATAGGTACGCCTGCCGACATGAGTGCCATACAGGATGCGCAAACGGAAGCCTGTGATGTGGAACCGTTGGACTCAAAGGTCTCGGATACCGCCCTTATAGCATAGGGGAACTCCTCCTCTGAAGGAAGCATGGGTACCAGAGCCTTCTCAGCGAGAGCTCCGTGACCTATCTCGCGGCGTCCCGGTCCTCTGGAAACCTTTGTCTCACCTACGGAATATGAAGGGAAGTTGTACTGATGTATGTACCTCTTCTCAGTGATGTTATTGTCGAGTCCGTCCACCTTCTGCTTCTCGGAAAGCGGAGCAAGGGTGATAACATCACAGATCTGTGTCTGTCCTCTCGTAAACATAGCCGAGCCGTGTACTCTGGGTATGATATCCACCTCAGCGGCAAGGGGTCTGATCTGTGTGATCTGTCTGCCGTCGGGTCTCTTGTGATCCTTGAGGATCATCTTTCTGACAGTCTTTTTCTGGTACTGGTATACAGCATCGGGGATAAGAGCCGACCACTCCTCGTTGTCGGCAAATGCCTCCTGTATCTTCTCCTGTACCTTGCCTACAGCCTCTTCACGAGCCTGCTTGTCATCGTTGAAGACAGCCTTCTCCATCTCCTCGGGAGGCACTATCTTCTTTATCTCCTCAAAGAGTGCATCCGGAATAGCGCATGATACATACTCATGCTTGGGCTTGCCCTCTTTAGCCGCAATCTCCTTAAAGAACTCTATCACCTTAAGGTTCACATCGTGTGCCATATATATAGCCTCGAGCATCTTGTCATCGGGGATATCATTGGCTCCTGCCTCTATCATGATGACCTTCTGCCCTACTGATGCCACGGTAAGCTCCAGATCTCCCTCATCCCAGTCCTTCTGTGAAGGATTGATGATGAACTGTCCGTCCTTCATCCCCACCTGAGTCATAGCGCAGGGGCCGTCAAACGGGATATCCGATATCGTGGTGGAAAGCGATGCGCCGAGCATGCCTACGAGCTCGGGTCTGCACTCGGGATCGACTGCCATGACCATGCAGTCAAGAGTGACATCATTTCTGTAGTCCTTGGGGAAGAGCGGTCTCATAGGTCTGTCAATAACACGTGATGTGAGCACCGCATTCTCGGAAGCCTTGCCCTCCCTCTTATTGAAGCCGCCGGGCATTTTGCCTACGGAATAAAACTTCTCTTCGTATTCGACCGAGAGCGGGAAGAAATCAATACCGTCTCTGGGTGCCTTTGAAGCCGTAGCCGTGCAGAGCACCGTGGTATCTCCATAGTGCATGAATGCGCAGCCGTTAGCCTGCTTGCCGACCCTTCCTATATCTATCGAAAGTGTCTTGCCTGCGAGTTCCATTGTGTACGTTCTGTAGTCTGCCATTACTTTTCTCCTTCTGCCACGGACTGTGGCTGTACTGTATTAAAATACAATTTGAATGAACCGATGGATTGCTTTATTCAGAATCAATGGTTCCGAATAAAATAGGGGCAGGAAAAAGACCTGCCCCCGTTTTTACTACTTACGAATGCCGAGCTTTTCTATTATAGCCCTGTATCTCTCGATATCCTTATCCTTAAGATAATCAAGAAGTCCTCTTCTCTTACCGACCATCTTCAAAAGACCGCGTCTTGAATGATGATCATGAGTGTTTGACTTTAAGTGCTCGGTGAGCTCCCTGATACGCTCAGTAAGTATGGCGATCTGCACCTCGGGTGAGCCTGTATCCCCGGGCTTCGTGCCGTACTTCTCGACGAGCTCTGCTTTCTTTTCCTTTGTTATCATTTCCTGTCTCCTTATCCGCGGGACTGCCCCGCTTACTTTCTCCTGATGCTAAGCGGATCGTATCGCTCATCTGCGGCACGTCAGCTCCTTAGCCTGAAGCTCTGACGCTGTACCGTAAGACAAACCTGCTTCGAGACTACCCGATCCACCGGGCATAGGTTTCCTACGCAACTTGCATATACTAACATATATGATGGATTAAAGCAACAACAATAGGTAAAGAAGAACAATGCCAGAACAATAATGAGTTTAGTCATTGACAAGCATTATCTTGCCGTACTCTTCTTTTCTGTCACGCATTATGATAAGCCCATCTTCCAATCCCTTAAGAGGAAACCTGTGAGAAATAACAATATCCGGCTCTATCATCCCTCTTTCCAAGAGACCTATCACCTTGTGCCAGTCATCATTTTCCTCTCCCTTAAAAGATGAATTCCATGTGCCGTGCAGGGTAAGCTGATTGCGAAGTATCTTCCAATACAGGTCCCTCTGCAGAGACATATCCGTTTTGGGGTTTCCTACAAGTGCTACATGCCCTCCGGGATTAGCCGAATCTACCGCGAATCGCAGGACCTCTTCAGACCCCACACATTCAAATACGATATCCGCCTTCTCTTCTCCGGATGCAGGCTCAAGAAAAAGGGAACGTACTATCTCCCTTTGCCTCTCTTTATTACATACTGGATATATGGCACGCGCCGAATAGGCATCAAGCAGCATGGTGACAAAGAAGCCTATCGTCCCCATTCCTATCACCTTGCATGTATTCCACGATGTCATACCCGACCGCATCACTGCATGCATAGCCACCGCCATCGGCTCAAGCATTGCGGCAGTCTCATACGATACATTTTCAGGCAGTTCTATGAGATTATTGACCGGGACACAGACATACTCCGCGAATCCGCCATTGCTCCTTGAACCAAGATAATCATAGCTTCTGCACATCTCATACTGCTTCATTTTGCAGGGGTCGCACTCTCCACACGGTATGAGCGGATATACTCCCACTCTCTTGCCCACCCATCCATTGTCTGCATCATCGCCAGCCTCACACACCCTGCCGGCAAATTCATGCCCTATGATAAGAGGCATCCTGTGAGCCCCATCCTTGTATACTCTCTGGATATCAGAGCCGCATATACCGCAGGCCTTTACCTCGACAAGCACCTCTCCTGATTCGGGTAAGGGCTTGTCGACTTCCTCATACCGTATATCTCCTATATCATGCAGTACCCATGCCCACATATCAGTCCAGCTCCATACTCCTTATTTCGTCAAGCGTTTCCTTGTACGGTCTGTTCTTTCCAAAGAGCAACGTAGTGCCAAGCACGAAACCCTTCACTCCCATCGGAGCATATGTCTTTATCTTATCGAGTCCGCACGCACCGTCCCAATATATCTCAAATTCCTTTTCCTGCTTTATAGCAAGTAATTCCTCATATTTTTCCCTTATATATGGCAGAAACATCTGACCCGCGTTTCCGGGATTCACAGACATCACCAGCACCTTTTTCACTATGGTCAGCAGCATACGCGAATTGTCTACGCTGGTGCCGGGATTTAATGCTATACCAGGTGTAATACCTGCATCTATGATCTTTTGCAGAGTAGTGGAAGGATGATACTCTGCCTCAGGATGGATGTAAATGGTATCTCCCGGCCGGAGTGCTCTCGTGAAAAGCTCTATAGTATTGATCGGATGCTCCACCATAAGATGCACATCAAGCGGCTTGGATGTAGCAGACCTTATAAACCTTAGATCGTTTAATGACATCGCAAAATTCGGTACATACCGTCCATCCATGATATCGATATGAAAGGAATCAATACCGCCCTCTTCCAAATCTCTTACTTCCTTTTCCAGATTGCCGTAATTCGCGCACATCATGGACGCCATAAGTTCAAATCCCATCTCTGCCTCCTGTCTGTAGTTTGCGTGGAAAACAATTGTACTCGGTTCATACTCGCGTCGTCAAGAGCTTCAGAGCCTTATGTATGGTTATCCTTGTCCAGAACAACCCTCCACCCGTCAAGGTTCCTCTCTTTCGAATCGAACACTGCCTTGTTGTGTTCGACCATATACTCGTCCGCCCCCTCTAACAGGGGCTTATCATACTCGTCTACGAGGACAACTGCCTTTTTTCCGGTAGTCTCTACAGCCTTCTCGATTACATATCTGAATCGTTCTTCTATCGACCTGTCAGATTTCTGATCTCCGTATACCGCCTCCCACGATCTTATGTGTTCATCAAGAACTGTTTCCAGCGCACCGGTTAAGGAAAGAAAACAAAATGTCATTTTTACAATTGATATATTGGGTCAAATGACATTTTTCATATCGACAAATGATAACAAAAGTACTACAATGATAACG
>CAJOME010000097.1 GCA_905235585.1 uncultured Lachnospiraceae bacterium
AATATCTCAGATACATAGATACAGTTCATTACAGTCGCGAGCATCCCTATCTGATCGGCCTTGGTACGGTCTATGTTCTCAGAGGATCTTCCTCGCCAGAAGTTGCCTCCTCCGATCACTACTCCCACCTGCACACCGTCATCGGTAAGCTTCTTTACCTGCGATGCCACACGCTGTACCGTGGGTTCATCGAATCCGGTCTTCTTATCCCCTGCAAGAGCCTCTCCCGAAAGCTTCAGCAGTATGCGTTTTGCCATATTATTACTCCTTCAGTTCCTGAAAGAATGAGGTCGGGCTCACATCCGCATAACACTGTGAGCAGTGTCCCTCTATAACCGCTCCGTTGTTTATCTGCACTGACTTTGACTTGATATCTCCCATGACGATGGCAGAGGTGTCAAGTATCACGGGACCGTGTACGTCTATATCTCCCTTTACCGCGCCTGCTATGACAGCCGATGTACCCGTCACGTTGCCGAGTATGACTGATGACTGTCCGATCTTTACCGAGCCGGTACTGTTGACCTCTCCTGTGATCTTGGCTGAATCAGCAAAAATCTCTCCGGCATTGGAGTCTCCGGTGATGCTTCCCGATATGGTAAGCTTGCCTTTGATGGCTATGTTGCCGTGGATGGTACCGATCACATCAAGCGATCCCTCTGATGTGACATCTCCTTTGATAGTCATCCCCTGTGTGATGACAGATGACTCATCGCTTGCTGTTCCTTCAGTAATGTCAAATGTTGTCTCTTCACTCATTTTCGCTGTCTCCTCAAATATTGCTGTATTTATTATGCTGACTGTCTCTTCCGCAGGTATGCTCCCCTCTGTTACATCTGTCTCTTCCGCTGCCTCTTCCGCCTCATCCAGCTGCTCCAGGAGAGATATCTCTTCTTCCGGCTCAGGCTCCGGTACGGGCTCAGCTGTCTCCTCAGGTATCTGCTCAGTCTCCTGTTCAAGTACAGACTCGGGTATCGGTTCGGGTTCGGGCTCGGGTATCGGCTCAGACTCGGGTTCTGCCTGTAATTCCTCCTCAAGCGCGTCTTCCATAGCTTCCGGCTCAGGCTCTGCCTCAAATGCCGGCTCTGCTTCTGCTTCAGGTATCGGCTCAGTCTCAATTATCGGTTCCGGGTCTGCCTCGGATATCGGCTCTGCCTCAGATAAGAGATCCTCAGGCGACTCCGGCTCCTCCGGTATCTCTTCAGCCTCGGGAGCATCCTCGGATATACCGAAGCTTACATCGTCAAAGCTGTCCGGATCCTCTGATTCGGTATCTTCTGTCATAGCATCTTCCGTGACAATATCAATACTCTCTCCGAGCGCCCCAAGCAATCCGTCCTGCATATCGATGTCTCCGAATGACATCTGCTCCGGATCTGCTGCAGGCTCTTCTGTCCCCATCTCCGCGACCGAGTCCGCAGTAAGTGCTTCGGTTTCCTTCAGTATGTCTTCAAGCGAAGCGTCGGGAATGGGCTCAACCGCCGGTATTTCTTCCTGAGTCAGCTCATCCACCGCCTGGGAGAGATCGTCCTTAAAATCCTTAAAAAATCCCATTTGGTTCCTCCTTTTCCAAAATTATCAATATGAGATCTGTTGAATAACAGGTGTACTTTCATCTATCACGCAGAATTTAACTCCCTGCGCCAAAAGCCCCTCTATAACCTCCGGCAGAGCCTCTACGGTACTGTCGTGATTGTCGGAATCGTGCAGCAGAATCATAGCTGTCCTGTACTCCGTGATATTGCTCAGAATACCCGATATGATGGTCTGCTTTGGATAGGATCTGCCTGAGCTGTCGCCGGGATATATATTCCAGTCATAATACTCGTAGCCGTTATCATGGAGCAGCTGTGCAAATGTGCTCATCGGGAGCCTGCTCACGTTGTTTGAGCTCCCACCCGGGAAGCGGTACAGCTTTGTATCCACACCTGTCTCATTATAGATTAGGGAATGTATTTTATCAAGGTCGGCTTCAAATGCCTCTCCGGACGAATATATCTCGGAATATCTGTGTGTATAGGAGTGCATTCCGATCACATTTCCGTCTTCGGTTATCGCTCTGTAGAGAGGCTCGAGTCCGGGATTTGATGAAGCCACTCCGTTCACAAAAAATGTCGCCTTTACATTATGCTTCTTTAATATATCCAGGATCTCCGCCGTATTTGAGCTGGGTCCGTCATCAAAGGTCAGGTACACCTTTATCGCGCCGTCATCGACATCCTGTCCGGACCCGCCACCAAAGGTAATGACATTATCGCTATCTATCCCGCTCCTGTCCCTGCTTCCCACGATGTAATTGTTGGATACCAGCGTCTGCTCCACATAGCTGTTGAGTGAGACACTTCTTAGTCTCCTGTTGATATCGTTTACACCGATCAGGGTGATAAGTGACATTGCTATAGCAGCCAAAGACGTTATTATCGGAGCTGCCACAAAAATTTTTTTGATAAAGTCTACTCGTCTGTTTCGCATACCACTAATTATATATTTTTTGTTTTTTTTCATCTATCACTAGATATAGTGGTATCTCTTATGTTCAGGCACACAGGGTTTTATTTTTTCATTGACACTGTTTTCCCGAGGTGTTAATATATCACTTGCGTCACAAAGACGTACCGTCTCGGATGATGCGTGCGGAGGTGTCGGAACTGGCAGACGAGCTAGACTAAGGATCTAGTGATAGCAATATCGTGAGGGTTCAAGTCCCTTCCTCCGCAGAACGTCGGTAAATAGCCGTTTAAGGGCTAGGAACCGACGTTTTTTTTCTGTTTTTTTCCATTGTTTTATGCTTTAAGTAATAACCTCAGTTCCTCTTCATCCATCCTCGGCAGAGCCTTTTTGATATGCTTTATGATCCTCTTTATCCATCCTTCTGAAAACCAACAATAATTGAAGGAAAAGCCCAAAAACAATGGTAACATTGATACTATGTCTGTTTTATATTATAGTAAGCACGTTAAATACTTTCGCTGCCTATATACCGTAAACAGTGGAAATGTTCTGTGCCTGATGCACGTGCTCGGCGTGTGAAACACTCAGACAATCAGGAGAGATGAAGGATGAAAACTACAACGGAAAACGCAAAATTCACGATCTATCTTGAAGGGCGCATCGACGGCATAAACGCACCGGATGTGGAAAAGGAGCTTTTAGAGCTTGCGCATATCGCATTTGTAAACGGCATTCCCTCTGTTATCGCCTATGATACCGTAAAATGCGGCGACAGTTTGGGCGTGGTCTTTGAGATGCTGAAAAGCGATACTCTTGGCCACGCCATGCATAAGGAGCCCGAAAGACTGGAGGAATATGTAGACAAGCATGTTGCCCTTGCAAAGACCCTGCACTCCACACATGTTCCGGCAGGAAGCTTTGAACGTATCCAGGACGTTTACCACCGAAGAACTGATAATCTCGGAGAGTGGTGCAGTGAGGAGGAAATCCGGCTTTTGCACAGCATTATTGACGATATTCCCGAGACGGATACCGTCACGCATAACGATCTCCATCCCGGCAATATCATGATACAGGACGGTGAGCTTCTGCTGATAGATATGCCAGAGGTGACAATGGGACCGCCGGTCTGCGACATGATAGCAATTTACCGCGGCATGATCTCCCCGCTACCGGAGAATGCGAGGAAACGCAGGGAGAGATCCATAGGGATGCCCGCCGAGGAAAGCCTCAGGGCGGGAAATATGTTTTTTGAAGGCTATACGGGAATTACGGATCCTGAGGAGCTTAAGGCGTATTATGAAAAGCTCGAGCTTTTGCTTTCGTTAAACTTGTCGATTCTTCCGGGCTCCGGGACAGAGGCTATAGTGGAGCAGGCCCCCTTCATTATTAATCACTTCCTTCGGGAGACTTTGATTCCGAATGAGCAGACCATCCGCACACTGTTCAAAACATTGTGAGCAGGGATTCATCACACCTCCCGACTCGATCCAGATTTCGACGGTGCCGTCTACAGTCGCAGTAATCGTAACGCTACTCGCACCAAGTGCAGAGACCTTCCCGGCATCCACAGTTGCGAGCTTCTCATCAGAGCTGATCCATACGACAGTCTGCTTCGTGTTCTTTGATGTGAGCTTTGTGCTTGCACCGGTCTTTAACGCAACCGTCTTCTTGCTGAGTGTCGGCATATAGACTGTATATCAGTTGCGATCACTTTTTGTTTAATCTTCTGTTGTGCATCATTTAATAACCCGTTAGGCAGATTTTTTAGAATGATTCCTTCCTCGCTATTGAAAGTGGATATGAGTTGTGGTATGTTAACAATAAAGGAAGCCCCACCCGCAGGCAGGCTCTCTCCCGTTTCGGGATGCACCCTAGTATTGGTGAGAGCTTCTTTTGTTTTATCTTCAATGTCAATCATGCCAACAGTTATAACCATATAAAATCTGTTGGCTTGTTTGCCCTCAGCTTCCCTAATAGTGATCTTCACCGGATAAATATAGTCCATATCATGAAAAGCGCTCATATACTGATGCATCTGCTTAAATCCAGCTCCTGATTTGGGTTGAGAATGACGATATGGCTCAACTTCAATTTTTTCTGCATTTTTACACACGTCATCTATGACTGACAATACACGTCCTAAATTTGCGAGATCGCTATGCCTTTTAGTCATTTGGCGGATTGATTCATGTAGGGTATTCCGGGTAAAAGCCACGTCCTCCGGAAAGTCCTTGAAATGCATTGGCTTTCCTCGGAGCCCACTTTCATCCATATACCGTCCCAAAGCGTGGGTTATACTTTCTTGAGGATCTGTCTGTCGGAATCCGTGTTTTCTGTCCCACTGGACTATAGTTAAGTCTTTCTCGGAAAGAATGGATGTACGCTCTTCATCTGTAGAATTGATTGTGATTTCTTTATTCATCCGTTTATCTCCAAATCATCAATAATATCGTTGTTAAAGCAGCATAAACTATCATGCAGAATAATGCTTCTGCTTGTCTGAGTTGTCCTATCACTTGGTCTGGTTTATATATCATGTTCGTATCTCCTCTAACTAAAGATATTACTGATTCATAGATACTACAATTCGGCTTCCAAAATATGCCTTCTAGATATTTCTTTATATGAATACTATACCATGAGAAAGTGATATATCCATATGTCGGCTCCACATCACGGCTACCCTCTCCGGACGGTCAGTTAGCTTTGGCTTCTCTACGACCCACTTATACCTGTAGAAGGTCTCTATCTGTTTTGACACCATTCTCGTCCAAACGTCAACACCACCATACCACGGCGATGCCTCTGCCAGTCCGGTTATCGTGCTTGTTGAAGGGATGCCTTCGGAGGCATTATAGCCTTCAGCATTATAGTTACCACCGGCATATGCAGGCGTTCCACTATAATCACCGTAGTAACTGGAAGTGTTGTCACCGTTTCCTCCGGGTCCCGGTGCTCCTCCTTCATTCTGTGCTGTCACATGATGATCCACAAACTTGACCGGAGGGATCATCGGTAACGCACTTGTTATGGGAAGCCATCTGTGGAAGTGGGTTCTAAGACCTGTGTTTGCTCCGGCCGACCAGGGTTCTGCTGCCTGAATTTCTCTGGGATTAAGGTCGCGTGCTTCATCATCATAAGGGCCAACGGTGGGATCGTTCCTGTATCTGTGCCCGTTATGCAAATTAGAAATTATTTCTCCTCTGTTGTTGACCTGATGTATCATCATCACAAAGTCGCAGCGTATATATGCAGTGGCTCCATATTTTTCCGCATCCTCGATCTCTTGAAGCCATTCGCCGCTTGTAGCTCCAATATATCCTTTTAGTTCTGCGTAAGAAATGCGAAATTCTGTCTGAATACGACCGTTGATAACTGGGCCTTCAGTTACCTTGTTAAAATTAATTGGAATTGTAAAGCTATCTGTATCTGCCCCATTTGCCAGTTTTCTCATTGAGGGGTTAAATTGCCCTCTGGAAAAAGTTAGGCTCCATGTTTTGTAGATAATTCCCGAAGAACGGTATTTGTCGTTACATGCCATAACTACATCGCCATTGGAATCTACATATATATCAAAACCATTTCCTGAAGGAGCCTTCTGTGCCGGTGCGGCCAGAAGGTTCACCGTGAACTTCATGGGCGGTACAAAAGATAATCCTCCCACAAGCATCGTTAATGATAACCCTATTGCCAGCAATTTACATATCCTGTTCCTCATAGATGTCTCCTTCTTCTGTAAAACTTATACAGATATTATGCCAACCCTTTTTCTTTTTTGTTGACTGCATCAAAAAAGAGACCTTTGGTTTTACCAAGGGTCCCTTTCGATCATTGTATTCGGTATGTCTTTAGTTTCAGGATGTTCAATCAATAGCAAGCTGCCGGGAAAATCCCCGGCAACAAGCTTTATCCCTTACTTGTTTTCTTAGACTTCTTTTTCACAATGATAAACACAACTGCCAGTATCACAAGAAGTATACACCCTCCTATGATATAGATTGGAGTATGATTAGCCGGGATAACCTGTGTATCGAGTATTTCTCCACACACAGTACACTTCTTTATCTGTTCGCCGTCGTGTATCCAGTCTGCCTCTTTGGTCACCTCCCACTCGCCCGGGGTGTGTCCGAGAGCAGGGATAGTTCTTTCATCAAGGATTTCTCCATCTCTTGTACACTTGAGCAGCTCTTTGCCTTCCGTAGTGCATGCAGGTTCAGTTTCGGTTTCCCACTCACCTTCGTCATGACCTGTCGCCGGAATGGGCTCTGTATAAGAGTCTCCGCATTCGCAGGTATAGGTTGTGACACCTTCCTCGGTACAGGTAGGCATTGTGGTGATCTCCTTACGGTAGGAGTGCTCGTGGATAGGTTCTGAAGCTGTATCATAATACTTGACACTTCTTCTTCACGGATTTATACAAAATCATGTGAATAAGGAGGATGCTATGACACAGAAAAAAATCTATGACAA
>CAJOME010000098.1 GCA_905235585.1 uncultured Lachnospiraceae bacterium
GAAAGATGGAAAAATCTGACAGCATGTTCTTGCCTCCGGCATACTTTGCCTTTGGGGCCAGCCCGCATCCACTCAACAGGCTGTAATACGAACTTAGCGGATTTTTCTTAAGAAGCAGTATTATCACCGCTCCTGCAATAAGTCCCAGGAGTGTTGCGGTAACTGCCACAAATATTCTGTCTTTTTTCATGCTCATATCGCTTCACCTGCCTTTATCCCGGCTTCCCTGCTGTCGCGGGCTTTTGACGAAGCTGTTTTCCCGCCTACGCCCATCATGTACTCTCCGACCTCCTTTTCGGTAAGCTCCTCTGCCGGCGCTATCATGTCTATCTCACCGCTGTAGATGACCGCTATGGTATCCGCAAGATCGATCACCTCATCCAGCTCCAGTGAGATCAGAAGCACCGCTTTTCCGCTGTCCCTCTCCTGTACTATCTGTTTGTGTATGCGCTCGATAGCGCCGATATCAAGCCCACGGGTAGGCTGAACAAAGATCGTAAGCACTCCTTCCTGCTCGATCTCCCTCCCCACTATGGCTTTCTGCTGATTTCCGCCGCTCATGTCTCTTACAACGGTTTCAGTGGAGTTGGCGCATCTGACATCATATTTATCGATAAGCTGCTTTCCGTACTGCTCCGACTGTTTAAAATTCCTTATGCCGCGGTCGGCAAAGGGCTTTTTGTAATATTTCTTTAACGACAGATTGTCTCTGAGGTTGAAATCCAGTACCAGTCCCATTTCCTGGCGATCCTCGGGAATATATGCTATGCCGGCCTCAGAACGTTCACGGATGGAGAGCTCCCTTATGCTCTTTCCCAAAAGCCTTATATCGCCCTTCTCGATCTTCATCAGACCCGCTATGGCATTGGCGATCTCAACCTGCCCGTTTCCCGACACTCCGGCGATGGCAAGGATCTCCCCCTCGCGGATATTGAACGAGACATTTTTGACGACCGGAAAGCGATCTCTGTTAAGCACCGTAAGATCTGATACCTCCAGGACATTTTTGCCGAATCGGGCTTTTTTTCTGTCCGTATTAAAGGACACTTCACGTCCGACCATGAGACTTGCCATTTCCTTTGTATCGGCAGTCCTGACATCAAGCACGTCTATAAGCTCACCACGCCGTAATATGGCGCAGCGGTCTGCTATCCTCTTTATCTCGTCGAGCTTATGGGTAATAAGTATTATGGTTTTTCCCCCGTCTCTGAGGTTTTCGATGATCCTGAGAAGAGCATCGATCTCCTGAGGGGTAAGGACCGCAGTCGGTTCGTCAAAAATGAGTATCTCGGCGTTGCGGTACAGCATTTTCAGTATCTCGACCCTCTGCCTTGTCGAAACATTTACCTCGCTTATGATATCAGAGGGGTTCACCTCGAGGTCGTATCTTTCCGAAAGCTCCGCGATCTGCCTGTTCGCGCCCTTAATATCAACACAGGGCAGAAAGCCCAGAAACTTCCCCTTCGGCTCTCTGCCCATGATGATATTCTCCGCAACGGTATAATTGGAAACCAGCTTAAAATGCTGGTGCACCATACCGATATTGAGCTCTGCGGCATAGCTGGGGCTTGTGATCCTTTCCTTCCGCCCTCTGATGAATATCTCGCCCTTATCAGGCTCGTACATTCCGAAAAGCATACTCATAAGAGTGCTCTTTCCGGCTCCGTTCTCACCAAGAAGAGCAAATATTTCGCCCTTTTTTATCTGTATCGTCACATCACTGTTGGCGATTATGCCCGGGAATTTCTTGGTGATGTTTTTCATTTCAACGATATACTCGTTATCCATAGCGTCTCCTCTGATAATGCGAGCAATAAGAATGCTGCGGCAGCCTCCGTGGTCGCCACAGCCTGTATAGCGTTTCGCCGGATTATTACAGTCCGGTAAACGCGTCCGGAGCCTCGCCATTGAAGTTTGCGGCAGGAACGATCTCCCCGCTCTTTACTTTGGCGAAGGCCTCATCAATAGTCTTTATCGTATCCTCCGAAAGCTGCTGTCTGCCTTCCGCCTTAACATAGCCTGTGGAATCGGTATCAGCTCCCAGAAGGGCATTCTCGCCCTTAAAGCTGCCGTCCTTTATCAGGCCAAGCTGCTTCTCGACGTTCTTATCCATGATCTTCAAAGCAGAAGTAAGAACAACGTTTGAGCTTCCCTTTGCCCCATCATCAAACTGATCCACGTCGCATCCTATGTAATATACGTCAGTTGCTTCCTTGACAGCAGTAAGTACCCCATTGCCGGATCCTCCCGCAGCAGCAAAGATAACGTCAACACCCTCAGCTATGAGAGCCTCGCCAACGATCTTTCCGGTAGCTTCATCTGCGAAGCTGCCTACATAGTTGCCGCCCACATTTTTTCCTGTGACATCGGTTCCTGCATAGGAAGCTATCTCAACTATCTCGGCGTTAGCTCCGCAGTATTTATTGGCATAGTTTACGCCCGACTCAAAGCCCCACTGGTAATTTACATTTGAAGGATAAGCGATTCCGTTTACAACTGCCACCTTGCCGGTCTTTGTCTCCAATGCAGCCGCCATTCCGGCGCAGAAGCCAGCCTCCTGCTCCTTAAAGGTCATGGCATAGATATTATCATATTCGGCTTCGTTCCCCTCCGCATCCGTAGGATATGTATCAACAAGTATGAAATCCACATCCGGATTTTCCTCTGCCAGAGAACCTATCCCTGCGAATTGGAAACCGCAGCAAACGATCACATCATAATCCGCTACTATATCGGCAACTGCCTGAAGCGCAGCCGCCACATCACCCGTTTCCTCCTTTACCGGGGTGACCGTCGCCTCGGGGTTATCCTCTATGAAAGCAAGGATCCCGTCATAATTGTTCTCGTTAAAGGAGCCGTCATCCACACCGCTAGGCGAACTGCATATCGCTATCTTTAAGCCTTCACCGCTTTCTTCCACGGCTGTATTGTCAGCAGCCGGCTCCTTTGACTCCTTGGGCGCGCTGCCACAGCCTCCAAGAAGTGATGCTGTCAATGTAAAGACCAGCATTAAGTTAATCATTCTCTTCATTTTCTGTCTCCCTTCTTTGACATTACCTCAAATACCCTCAGCATAGCCACGGGGCGTATCTGCGTATGAATAAAGACCGTCAACTTCAGCATCGTCATTACCGCTGCCTGCATCCCATATCACTGCACGCCCATAAGCTGACTACAGCCTGCTATGTGTCGGGACATCCACTATAGCATATTACGTAAGAGTTCTCAAACTGTTATGAACCGGCGTATCTGTCTTCAACTACTACAAAAAAGTAAATAAATGGAATATAATATATGATTATGATTACATGGAAGTATATAAAAGAACAGATAAAGGTGATCAGGGAGCATGACCCGGCCATACACAGCGATTGGGAGGTGCTTCTGTACCCGAGCTTCTGGGCTGTGTATTATTACAGGAAGGCGCATGAAGAATATCTTAAGGGACATTATTTCAGAGCCAGGAGAATATCGCAGAAGGCTGCAAGAAAGACCGGTATAGAGATACATCCCGGTGCGCAGATCGGAAAGAACTTCTTCATCGACCACGGTACGGGAGTCATCATCGGAGAGACGACGGAGATAGGAGACAACGTACTGCTCTATCAGGGTGTCACACTGGGAGGTACCGGCAAGGAAAAGGGCAAGAGGCACCCCACCATAGGTAACAATGTAATGATAAGCGCCGGAGCCAAGGTGCTGGGTTCATTTAAGATAGGGAATAACGTGAAGATAGGAGCAGGCTCCGTGGTGCTCGAGTCGGTGCCGGACAACTGTACGGTAGTGGGTGTGCCGGGGCGGATAGTGAAGAGGGGCAATATAGAAGTGCCTTCGGAGATCATCGATCAGACAGATCTGCCGGATCCCGTCAGAGAGGATCTGGACAATCTCAAGAACACGAATTCCGAGCTTACCAATCATATACTGCGGCTTGAGGAAGAGATACGCTCAATAAAGAATGATGCATCCGGTGTGACCGAGAGACACCGCATCGAAATGGACAAAGCCAACACAGAGGGCATGGGCGGCGATGGAATATAAGCAATAAAGTCCTGTCTCCATGCAGCTGCAATCAGGACGCCTGCGTACGGAATCGCATCTGTATAAGAGACGCTTTATTTTACAAATACGGGAGAAACAGTATGAAAATCTACAATACACTTACAAAAAGACTCGAGGAATTTGTGCCGATCACACCGGGCAGGATCACGATGTACGTCTGCGGACCGACCGTATACAATCTCATACATATAGGCAATGCGCGGCCAATGATAGTCTTTGATACCTTCAGAAGATATATGACATACAGAGGATATGAGGTGAACTATGTATCCAACTTTACCGACGTGGATGACAAGATAATCAAAGCGGCGAATGAGGAAGGCGTAGATGCTTCTGAGATATCCGAGAGATACATAGCCGAATGTAAGAAGGACATGAAGGGTCTTAACGTACTGGCGGCGACTACCCATCCTCAGGCTACCAAAGAGATACCGGCGATGATAGACATGATACGCACACTTGAGGATAAAGGCTATGCCTACAAAGCCGCTGACGGCACGGTATATTACAGGACGAGGGAATTTGCCGGATACGGCAAGCTCTCAGGCAAGAATATAGATGAGCTGGAGTCCGGTCACCGTTCGGAGGGACATGCACTAAAGGTCGCAGGTACTGAGGACAGGGAGGATGATTTTGATTTCGTACTATGGAAGCCGAAGAAGGAGGGAGAGCCCTACTGGGAGTCACCATGGTGTGACGGCAGACCGGGCTGGCATATAGAGTGTTCATGTATGTCAAAGAGATATCTCGGAGATACCATAGATATACATGCGGGCGGAGAGGATCTCATCTTTCCCCATCACGAGAATGAGATAGCGCAGTCTGAAGCCGCAAACGGCGCGCCTTTTGCACACTACTGGATGCACAACGGCTTCCTGAACATAAACAATCAGAAGATGAGCAAATCGCTCGGGAATTTCTTCACGGTAAGAGACATAGCGGCAAGATATGATCTGCAGGTATTGAGATTTTTCATGCTCTCTGCGCAGTACAGATCACCGCTCAATTTTTCCGATGAACTGATGGAGTCCGCGAAAGCCGGTCTGGATCGCATACGCAATGCCGTATCCAACTTAAAGGACATCATGACAAACGGCGCTGACGGAGACATGACGGATGCGGAAAAGGAGTACCTTGCCGAGGCGCTGAAGCACAAGGAGAGATTCAATGAGGTGATGGACAATGACCTCAATACCGCTGACGGTATATCCGTGATATTCGATCTGGTGAAGCACGCAAACACCACGACTGCGGAGGGGGTCAAAGAGGTCACAAAAGCCTATGCGGAGCGGCTGGAGGAGATCATCACCGGGCTCGGTGAGGTCATGGGGCTCATCCTTGAGACAGAGGAAGAGGTGCTGGATTCTGACATAGAGGCACTTATAGAAGAAAGGCAGCAGGCAAGAAAGAACAAAGACTTTGCCAGAGCCGACGAGATAAGGGATGAGCTGCTCGCCAAAGGGATACAGCTCAAGGATACCAGAGAGGGAGTTAAGTGGAGCAGGATCTGAGGAGCTATTCTCCGCTTACCTTTGCTTTTATCGGAGACGGAGTATACGGACTTTACGTACGTACAGCACTGGTAAACGCAGGCAATACTCAGGCAAGAAAGCTTCATGAGAGGACAAGCAGGATAGTAAGTGCCACAGCGCAGGCGAAAGCACTGGATGCGATATCCGATATGCTCACAGACGAAGAAACCGATATCGTAAAGAGAGGAACCAACGCTCATACCTCGCATCAGGCGAAGAACGCGTCAAGCTATGATTATCACAAGGCCACCGGATTGGAGGCACTGTTCGGATATCTCTATCTGAAGGGTGATACAGACAGGATAGAGGAGCTGATACAGAGGTGCATAGACGGCAGTGTGGCAGACAGCAGATAAAAAGACAGCCGGGAAAGAAAAATGGGGAAAGAAGAGGATACCATAGAGAGCCTGCTCATCGAGGGGCGTAATGAGGTGATAGAGGCTCTGCGCTCGGGAAGGAGCATAGACAGGCTTTATATGCAGGACGGAGCCCATGACGGCAAGCTCGATACGATCAGACGAGAAGCGAAGAAAGCAGGGCTGCGGATAGATTTCGTGGAAAAGAAGCGTCTGGATGACCTTAGCGAGACAGGCAGGCATCAGGGTGTGATGGCGCGTGCTGCGGCATACGGATATGCTTCCGTGGACGGTATTTTATCAAAAGCGCGTGAAAAGAGCGAAGACCCTTTTGTTTTTATTTTGGACGGCATAGAGGATCCGCACAATCTGGGTGCCATAATACGGACTGCGGATCAGGCCGGAGCTCATGGAGTCATCATAGCAAAGGACAGGGCGGTGGGTCTCACTGCAGTAGTGGCAAAGGCTTCGGCCGGAGCATTAAACTATGTCCCTGTGGCAAAGGTGACCAATATATCACGCACCATTGAAGATCTGAAGAAGGAGGGACTATGGTTCGCGGGCGCCGATATGGATGGCGAAGTGATGTATGAAAAGGAACTTAAGGGTCCGATAGGTCTTGTGATAGGTGCGGAGGGCAGAGGTCTGTCTAAGCTTGTACGGGAGGCATGTGACTTTATCGTGAGCATACCGTCAAAGGGTCATATAGATTCGCTCAACGCCTCCGTGGCAGCAGGGGTGCTCGCGTTTGAGGTGGTAAGGCAGCGGGGTTTCGGCTGACGCCGAAACCCTGCAAGTTTCAGCTTTGCTGAAACTTGGGATGGCAAAACCGGTAGACATCAGCGGAGCTGAAACTTGGGATGGCAAAACCGGTAGACATCAGCGGAGCTGAAACTTGGGATGGCAAAACCG
>CAJOME010000099.1 GCA_905235585.1 uncultured Lachnospiraceae bacterium
ATATCTTGACACTGAAGTCTTACACTTGTTGTGACCTTGCATTTGTAACATCGCAATATAATAAGCCTGTAAAGGTATTATGTCAATGAAATCTGTATGTGGCTGAACAAATCGGGTGTAATTTGTAATGTCAGTACGAAATTAAGATGTTTAGTCTGTGATCATATGGTATCAAAGCTGCCCGGAGCATCCGCTATGGCATATTTTAAATATGCCTTACTGAACGGTCGTTTCTTTCCCTTTGTAGCTGAAACCAAGCATAGTGATATCGTCAGTCTGTTCGCATTCTCCCGCAAATGTCCTGACAGAGTCTATGAGATTATTTAATGTTTCTTCAGGAGACGCATCCGGATCCCTGTTTAGTGCCTCTATCATCCTGTCCGTCCCGAACTGCTCTCCTGATACATCCGCTGCCTCAGTCACTCCGTCGGTATATACGAAAAGCCTGTCCCCGGGCACGAGCTGTATCTCATGCTGCTCAAAGAGAGCCTCCTCCACTATACCTATAGGAAGAGAGTGCTCGTACTCACTCAGCTCGTAGCTGCCCCCTCTGTGACACAGGGCAGGATGCATATGTCCCGCGTTGGATACGAAGCCTCTGCCCGTGGACAGCTCTATGATCGCCATCCAGACCGTAACAAAAAGTCCTTCCTCATTACCCATGCACAGTCCCCTGTTGGCATACGCCAGTATATCGGCAGGCTTTTTCTCATTAAGAGCCCTTGTCTTTATCATCGTCTTTGCCGTCATCATAAAAAGAGCAGCGGGCACACCCTTGTCCGAGACATCAGCTATGACAAGAGCCAGATGGTCTTCATCGGTAAGAAAATAATCATAAAAGTCTCCTCCGACCTCCTTTGCGGGAGTCATGAGCGCAAAGAGCGAAAATTCCTTTCTTTCCGGAAACTCTCTGTATTTACCCGGCAGTATATCTGCCTGTATGCGGTTCGCTATGGAAAGCTCCGTATCAAGCCTCTCCTTTGCCGAGGTCATCTCGCGTATACGTCTCATGGTGTCATTTGCGTCGGTCTCCATATCCGTGAGACTCCTTAACAGATCCCCTATCTCATCGTCCGTATGGATATCCACGTTTCCGAAATACACCTCCTGCTCCGTTGTCAATGTCTTGTCACGGGCAGTATAGCGCAGCGCGGCATCGGAGAGCATACCGAGCGGTTTGATCACCCTTCCCTGCAGAAATCTGGATATGTATACGATCATCAGTACAATGACTATGCTCATGATAAACATATACATGACGGTAAAGATACCCATCCTGCGGATCATATCATTAAGATTGATGTTCGCATACATCAGTCCTATGACTTTGCCGTCCCTGTCGGTCACCCTCATATAGTCGCTCATGGAGATACCATCACTATCCGCATAGTTAAAGACCATGTACCATTGGGAGGCGAGTATCCTCTGTATCTGCTCTTCGGTATCTATACCCCCTCCGTCGGATCCGTCTATCCACTGCCCCGGCAGGTAGCATTTATCGTCCGTGTCTCCGTCCAGTACAAATACCATCCTCTGGTTTTTTTCATCGTAGAAAAGCATCCCCAAATTGCTGAGCCCCTGTATTTCCCTGCATCGCTTCAGTGCCATCCGGGAGCTTTTGTATCTTTCGTCCTCTGTAAGCCCCCTGAAATGCTGCAGGTACTCCTCATTAAAATGGTCTGTCTTTTCTTCAGCCGGGATGCTGTAGTATA
Source organism: uncultured Lachnospiraceae bacterium (assembly GCA_905235585.1). Classification (GTDB taxonomy): domain Bacteria; phylum Bacillota; class Clostridia; order Lachnospirales; family Lachnospiraceae; genus NK4A144. The sequence goes on from CAJOME010000099.1 coordinate 1,713, forward strand.
TCTCCTCCGTACGTTCGTATAATTCGGTGATATAGTCCGTATCAAGAGCGGACAGTACATATGCCATAGCGTCGTCAATGCCGCCTTTTACAGTCCTGAATATGGCACGCGGATACAGCACAAGCAGAGCCGCCCCTACCAATATCATAAGAGTGAACAGTCCGGTAAGCATCGTTTTATATAATGCCTTCTCCAAGGGCTTTCGTTTTTTCTTATGATTCCCCTGCAGCTGCTTGTCCTCCATCCTTTACTATCCCAGATCAGGCAAGTCCAACATCTGCCGCGTAGGGCTCAAAGTCGGACTTTGTGAAGACCTTACCTACCTTGACAAACTCATACTTAATCGCAAGCAGATAATGCTTCATGTGCACGAGACCGCCCGCCTCCGGATCGGCTGCCGCAAGGAAGGCGGCATTTAAGATGCAGTTCTTGATATTACCTCCGACGAACTCAAACTTCTCGGCAAGAAACCTTATATCCACATCGTCCGCAAGCGGTGTGTCCTTGGGGATGGTGGTAGTCCAGAGCATCTCTCTGGTATCCACATCCGGGAACTGGAACTCCACGATATACTTCATACGTCTGAAAAAGGCGGGATCTATATTGTGCTTGTAGTTGGTGGCGAGCACGGACACCCCGTCATAGGCCTCGACCTCCTGAAGGAGCAGCGCGGTCTTGTTGTTGTTTGACGCCTGATTCGAGCCTCCGTCATCAGATCTCTTCGCGAACAGGGTATCGCACTCATCAAAGAAGAGGACCACGTTGCACTTCTTTGCCTCTCTGAATATCATTGATATCGATTTCTCGGTCTCACCCACATACTTATCTATGACCTTTGACAGATCCACCCTGTAGAGCTCGAGATTGAGCTCATGGGCTATGACCTGGGCGCACATGGACTTACCTGTACCGGGTGCCCCGAAGAGCAGGATCGAAAGTCCTCGCCCGTACGGGTACTTCTTAGTATAGTGCCAGCTCTCATAGACCTGCTTCCTGAAGTTCATCTGGTCTATGGCATGCTCCAGAGTCTCTCTCTGGCTCGGGTTCATGACTATATCCTCGAAGCCGAAATTGGCCTTTATCTTTGTGGCCTTCTGGGTCAGCTCGGAGCTCATCTGGTTGTAGCAGCCCTTGAAGAGCTTGTCCCTTGATATCTCCTTCTCCTGCGCCATAGTGGCGAGTGCCCTCGCGTGCTTTAAGGCATCATGTATCTTACCGGGTGTAAAGAGGAACTTGGTAGACATCTCAAGCATATCTATGCCCTCCTCCAGAGTGTAGCCCTTGGAGTAATGCTCCCAGCAGGTCTGTCTCTCTCCGGTATCGGGTGTGGGAAGCTCAAGCTCGGTATACTCGCTCTTTGTGATCTCCCTGAAGTCTATATGCTCCTTGCTCATCGCAAAGACCAGTATCCCCTGCTCGTTGAGCTTTGAAAATGCGAGATCCATATAGCCGAAAAACTTTTCCTTCTCTTCCTCCCTGAAGGTAAGCTCTGTAAGGCAGCAGCAGGAGTTGGTCAGTATGCACTCTCTTGTGACCGCCCACAGCGCCTTGTCCACAAACTGATAGTCGTAATTAAAGAGCTTCTTGCAGTTTATCGTCACGGACTTTATGTCCTGCTCCTTACAGAAATGCTTGACGAAAAATCTGCGTCCGCTGCCCTCATCACCATAGTAATAAAAGATCCTGACCCCTTCCTCGTAGGAAATCCTCATCTCATCAAGCACGCCCTTATTTGCCATGATGGGGTCGAGCTCCTTGTCGTCCGTCAGCATCGCTATGAATCTGGTATAGTTCTCGTCAAGCTTGTCGGGATTGCGTCCGAAAAGACAGTCTATGACCCTCTTATCCGGTGACACTACCGTCGAAAACGGCATACTGTCAATGACATGCAGCGACAGCAGCGGCAAAAGCTGCTCCAGGCAGGTGGACATATCGCCGTACGCGCCCGTGATAGAGTATTCCCCTCCGTAAAAGACCTTTGCTGCCGACTCTATGGTAGGAGCCGAAAGATTGCCGTTTTCATTCACTATCTGAAAGACGCCCGCATAGTCCGTCTGTGTGGATGAAAGGATACCGCAGGCAAAACAGAAAAGCGTGAAGGGCTCGAACTTAAGCTTATGACAGAGCTCGTAAAAGGGCAGCGGAGTACCGCTTTCCACCGTAAGCGCCGCTCTCTCGTCTATAAAGGAAAGCCTGTCTCTCACGGCTATCTTCGCATCGCTCTCTATGTCATTCCTTGTGGCACTTTCTCTTACCGACAGGGCTTCATCCTCGTCCTCGTCATCAGCGCTGCTGAAGCTTCCGAGCAGTGACAGCAGCTCATCATCCTCCTCGTCCTCATCATCCTCGTGCTGATCGTCATCAGGCTCTTCTGACTCATCCTCTGATGCCGTATCCTCGTCGGCATCCTCGTCAGCATCCTCATCAGCATCCTCATCCGTATCCTCATCCGTATCGCGTGTGTCGGAATAAAACCTCTCTACCTGTGTCCTGCTCATTTCCGCCGCGAGCTCAAGGTCGGGATAGAGCACGTTCTTGTAGCCGCCCTCCTCGTTGGCATACACCGCCTTCATGCCGTCAAGGTAGCGGTCTATGCTGGTATTTACGCAGTCAAAGATATACTGCATGTATTCGTTGTAATCCCTAAAAGGCTTTTCCTTCAGCTTTTCGTCATACTTCACTGCCATTTGGTGATCACTCCCTTACTATAAACGTAGCCGTAGCTTCAAAGACCGAGGGAGCCTTATTTATCGAACTCTTATCAGTCTCCGTAAATACGCCCCTGTCCTTATTTAGCCACGGCTGCTTCTCTCTTTCCATATATATAAGCCAGTCCGGCTCCTCCGCGTAATACGGCTCCTTCTCCGACTCACGCGCTACCCTTTTATGATCCTCTGCCAGCCTGTCGTCAAGTCCCATAGCTCTCCTTACGGATCCTCCGGGAGTATCTGTCCGTCTGTCCCGATAAATCCCGTCGAAGCATCGGTAGTCGCAGCCGGAACCGTCAGGGCAGCATCCATGCCCGCTGTCTGTGCGTCACCTGTATCCTGTCTTCCGGAAGATGAAGTATTGTATGTCCTTTCCTTAAGCTCTGTATACTCCTCTTCGGTGATCTCTGTCATGGTAAGATATTCGTTTACACAGTAGCCCTCATGTCCGTAAGCGGAGACTCTGGACCACTCATCTCCGAGCTCTATGACATACCCTGATGATCCGGGTCTGAGCTCGTATATTATCTCCGCGTCCTCTCCGGGAGCCTCCCTCATACGCAGTATGGTATCCCTGTTATTCGTCCTGAATGAATAAAAATGCTCCTCTTCGGGCTCCGGCTCCTCTGAAGGCTCCTCCTCTTCGGGCTCCGGCTCCTGAGGCTCCTTGTCTTCCGGCACGGCCTCCGCCGTCTCAGCCTCCTCTGTCGCTTCTTCGCCGGCCTTATCATCGCCGCCAAGCGCCTCCAGACCCTCCAGCTTGTCTTCGGACACCGTCACACCCGATACGTCCGGTGCCGTCCCGATCCCAAGCATCTCCATGATGTACTCCGAGAGCTTTACCTCGCCTCTTCTTGCGAATATCGAGCTCGACAGATTAAAGAAACATACGGCAAGTATGGAGATCACCGCATAGAACACCATCACAAATATCAGTATTCTTTTCTCTATCCTCCTGTCACTCATATCACACTCATGCCGGCAGCTGGATATAGATACCCATACCCTTGCCCTCCGTGCTCTTGGCATAAATGGTGCCGCCATAGCTCTCGACTATGGCTCTCGCCTGGGCGAGTCCCAACCCGTTTCCGCTGATGCGGTTGGAGCCCTGGAAATTAAGCTCGAAGATATGCTTTGTCTCATCCTCGTTAAGACCCTCGCCGGTATCCTTCAGTACTATAAAGATATCGTCTCCTATAGTGGATATCGTGATGACCAGAGAGCCCTGCCGCTTCATATATTTGATCGAATTGTCGATTATGTTTCTGAAAAGGACTATGAGACGGTTCGGATCGGCTCTGACCAAAAGAGTATCCCCCTGGGTAGACACGCTCACATGCAGCCCCACGGCACGGGCACTCTCCATCAGCTCATCACTTGCCTGCTTTGCTATCGCAATAATGTTTACGGTCTCACGTCCGTCGGTGCCCTCCGACAGCGGGGGCAGCAGACCCCTGACCGCAGCCTCATGCGATGCCTCCTCTGCTCTGCTTTTCTCCTCATAGGCTTCCTTTTCCTTCGTGAGATCTGCAAGCTCGGTTTTTAACCTTTTATTTTCTTCCCTCAGGCTGTCGCTCTCTCTCGTGATATCCTCTATTTCACTGTCCTTTGCGGATATGGCACTCTTGAGCTCGTTTATCTCACTGTCCTTGTCCGCCATCTCCACACCTATATCCTGATGATAGGTCTCCATGAATCTCTCATCTCTGCTTGCGTTGGAAAATACCAGATAGGTAAATACCAAAAGGCACAGACTGTGCAAAAAAAGAAAGAGTACGATCAGATATATTTCAAAATAAAAAAGACTGTATATTGTGCCTGCAAAAAAAAGGCATGAACCGCCAAGAAGCGCCTTTTGTACTTTGGACATATGTATTACCTCATATCTATTCTATATTTAACAGTTTATCAAAGCCGGTCATCTTAAAGACATCCATGACGGCAGGCCCTACATTTATAAGGGTCAGTCTCCCTCCTTTTGCGGATGCTGTCTTGTGTCCCAGTGTCAGAGCCCTGAGCGCGGCACTTGAGGTATACACGACTTTTTCCATATTTACGACTATGTTGTTGCTTTTCTGAAAGGCCTTTAACAGGGCATTCTGAAACTCAGGACTGTTGATGCTGTCCAGCTTTCCCTCTACATTAAGCTGCAGAGCCCCTTCGGCCTGTATCTCCTCAATGTACATCCGATATCCTCATATGATCAAAATACAACTTATAATTATACCACATACGCTGGCTTGCGCAAGGATTTGCGTTTACAGGCTGCCGGGCGATCAAAATCAGCCAAAGGGCTGATTTTGTTATACCACATACGCTGGATTTGCGTTTACAGGCTGCCGGGCGATCAAAATCAGCCAAAGGGCTGATTTTGTTATACCACATACATCGGCAGGCGCAAGGATTTGCGTTTACAGGCTGCCGGGCGATCGCTTATTATTTTGTTATGTCGGATGACTTCGCCATGGCAGTCTTTGAGAATATGAGTACTCCCTTTGTCTGTATGCCGAAGTGCGCCATCGCATTAATGAAGTCCTGATCCCCTATGAACTCATCAAGCGTCGATTTAATGTCGGCAATATTTCTGCCATATCTGAGTAACTCCTGATACATCCTTTCATCATCGGTCTGCCTTTTGGAGCCTATATCCTTCAGCTTCAGATAAAAGTCATGCTTTAGTATGGTCCGGTAGATCTCCTGTGCCAGCTGCTCCTTTGCGCATCCGGCAAGATTGTTTCTTGTCTCCTCCTTAAGCATATCCATAGTACCCGGCTCTGCCGCAAGACTCTGTATGGTCTCAAACATCCTGTGTCTTACCTCGCCGACCATCAGCTTTGAATGGCTCATGATGTCTGAAGCATGCTTTCTCGCGTTTTCCTTCTCATATCCGGGCAGCCCACCGGTCATCAGATCCTCAGGGTCAGACGCGTTGGCACTATACTTAAAGGTATCGCTCCACAGCTTTGTCATGCTATCAAGGGCTTCCCTTTTAGCCTTTGACTTATCCTCATCGCCTGATATCCCTATGCCTGTATACTTCCTTACGAGCTCATAGTACTCATCTATTCCCTTTATCCTCTTCTTTTTCTTTGTATCAAATACCTTTCCGCTGTCAAGCATACCCGGATGAAAGACGATCAGCTTCTCCAGAATACCGTCGTATGCTTTGTCATCCTTTTGAATCCCAAGCGCGCCTCTGGTCTCTTTTAAGAGAGCCTCTTTGCATTCGTCGAGATAGTTATTATAAGAGCTTAATATACCTGCATCCCTCTTTCTCTGCTCCTTCATTGCCTTCTTTTCGGCAGATGTATACAGATCCAGTTTGTTTTTCTGGAAAAGAAGGAAGCTGTCGGAGCCGGTCACATTTATATCGGATGTATACTTCAATGCCTTCTTCCATATATTGCGTGATTCGGCCTGCGATACAGACGGTCCGCCGATGGCCTTGTGATCTCTGCTGTACTGCCTCTCCTCCGCATTTCGTCTGTCCATGTGTCCGGGGGCGACATTCGCTTCACGATCGTAATCTCTGAAGTCCATAAAGCGATTGCTCTGATCGGCACTAAGGTTCTGATAATAGTCCGGACACAGCCTGACGGCATCATCCAGCTCTTCCTTGGAGATCCTGTCGTATTTTAAAAGGATCTCCGCTATCGTGTAGTTCTTTCCGTCCGACTGTGACTTTCTCTCCCCTTTCGGGCTTACCAGCTGCGAGAAATCCTGCCCGAACATATTTCTCATGGCAAGCTCACTCTGTCCTGATCCCAATGACTCCATAAAGGATCCGAATGGCAGGTCATCCGCCAGAGTACCGTATGTATTCTGATAACGCTTCATATTTTCGTACTGCATACGGAAGATCTTCTGCAGAGAGTCCAGAAATCTCTCTCTGGCATAAAGCCTCTGATCCTCTTTAGTCAGGTCTATATCCTCCCGATATGTGACGAGCAGACCCTCAAAGGCATCAAGCACCTCCTCATTTGACATATCACCGGCATACAGCGCGCAGATAAATAAGGGCATCCTCTGAATCTCCGTCGCGAAATGCCATACCTCGTTCGTCTTGGGATCACGAAACTCCGGTTTGGAAACCTTTTCTCCCTTACTATTCTTGAACAGGGCGTAGAGCTTTTTGAGCAGTCCTACTCTGTCGGGAGGAAGCAGCTTGTCTGCATACTTACCCGGAATCGCCATTCTCATGTGAAACTTCACCGCGTCAAAATAGTTTTTGGCCGCCTCTGTCCTGTACTTTTCTGCCTTAGGGTAAGGGATCTTATCGTCTGTATCGGCTATTTTTTCCCTGGAAGTATAGAGCCCTATGCCGGCTGCTTTAAGATATTTTTCGATCTCCGTATTGTGCTTATGCACTGTGTCGGGATCAGCCTTTTTAAGATCCGGGCGTCCTGTAAGATACGCTGATTTTCTGCTCTCAGCCTCTGCCCGGGCAAGCACACGTTCGATATCCGCGTCCTCTCTCGTACGGTATTCCTTCTGTTCCAGACGCACCGCGCACTGAGCTACGAGGTTTATCAGATCTGACACTCTCCTCTGATCAGCTGTGGAAGCGGTATCCTTGTTCGCGCTTATCTCATCGTTGTAATGCAGGATATAGTAGGAATCAGACATCAAGGCCTTACGTGCACGATAATAATCAGAGATCGCCAGCATATTGTTAAGGCGCATGCTTACTGTCTCAAGATCCGACGAGCCGCTGCCCGGTGCCCTGTTCATAAGACGCTTCTCATACTCGGGATTCGCTTCAAGCAAAGCCTTGTATGCCCTTGCCCTGCGGCTTATCAGCTCCATATCCGCGGCGGCTTTAGCGAACTCCTCATCGGTAGTGGCTTTGACATTTATATCCGTCTCCATCAGCTTCAGCGTGATGGTATCCAGTGCCTCAAAGCGTTTGTTCTTATCCGCGTACCGCTGTGCGAGAGAATTATTCGTCTCCACATCATCCCCCATAAAGGCACAGAGCGAATCAAGAGCCTTTACGCCTGTGGCAATGCGGTTCGCAAGCGCGATCTTCCTCTTGGAGTCTATGATTTCATCCGCTGTTTTTTTGCTGTTTGCGATCAGAGTCTCATACAGTGTCCGCTTCACATACAGCCTTGACTTTTCGTTAAAGAGCTTTGCTTCCCGTTCGGATACGGTATAGCTCTTCTCCTTAAACGCTCCGGCATACTTTAGAGCCTCAGCTTTTTTTTTCTGTTCCTGTTCCTGTTGCTTCTTTAGAGCCTCCTTTTTTTTTTGCTCTTCCTGCTTCTTCTTTAGAGTCTCCTCTTTTTGCTGCTCTGCTTCCTTTCTTTTCTTCTCCCGTATGTCTCTTTCCTCTTCAAGCCTCTTTGTGACGCTGCCATCCACTATGCCGTAGTTGACATACATGGTGTCACTGCCCTTTCTTTTCTGATACACCTCCTGATTGTAATAATTTATATCAGCAGCTTCGGCAGTTGTGTTCTTGGAGTCAACCTTCAGCTCGTTGCAGTACTTGTCGTACTTTGCCAGCTCATCCTTGACATTTTGTACGTTGTTCAGATTTTTGGGTACATATATCTCATCCTCAATAAACAGATCTATGTAGCGTTTCTTCTGATTATTCCTGCTCTCATAGCGCATGCCGAGATTATGTATCAGATTTTCCTGTGTTATGGCGTTGTGCTGTTCATCCTTTGCGGTATAGCTGAGCTTACCTGCTTCATCGTAGCTGTAGCCGTACTTCCTCTCCAGCTCCTTATCCCCGTCTATCTTTTTAAGATATACAAGCTCAAGGGACTGGCTGTCATTTGAAGAATGATCCCAAAGATATCTGAATCTCTCGACCGTAAGCTCAGTGATCTTAGCGTTATCATTATCCTGTGAATCCCTTACCTGCAGCTTTCCGCCCTTTATTCCCACGATCGTGCGGTAGTGTCCGGGTATCAAAAGCGATATGGGGCACTTATTCTCATCCAGTATCTCGGATATCTTGTCAAAAAACTGTTTCACGATCTTGTTTCTATCCGCTTTAGACATGTTCATTGTCTCATTATTTCTGCTCAGCGCGAGTCTTGAACGGCAGACCGCGGTATTTGGCATATTGGCAAGCATTACATCCGCTGACTGGAAAAGATTGCCGTACGCGCCCCGTGCCTTCATATAGGATTTAATGGTTTTTTCTTCCTCGGCGTAAAGCCTTTGCTGCTCTGTCAGTTTCGGGTCATTCGTCATCCGTGTACTTGAACGACTCCTGTCCGGACTCTACAGCATCGATGAGCTGGTTCTTGAATT
>CAJOME010000100.1 GCA_905235585.1 uncultured Lachnospiraceae bacterium
ATATCGTGGGACTTTTGACAAAGAGGGTCATAGACAGAGCCAAGAGCGAGCTGGACATCTCACTCAGGGTCACTCCCAAAGCAAAGGACTATATAGTAAAGAAAGGCTCGGACGTAAAATACGGGGCGAGACCCCTCAGGCGCATGATACAGAATGAGATCGAGGACGCGCTGGCTGAAGAAATACTGACCGGTAGTGTAAAAAGCGGGGACAGTGTCAGTGTCACCGTAAAAGAAGATAAAATACTATTCAAACCACAAGGAGGAAGAAATGGCAGCAGAGCTCATAAGAAGTGAGACGGACGGTACCCTTGCTTTCGGAGACTATACTCTTTCCGAAAAGAAAAAGCAGGAGGACTTCAAAGCGGGCGGAGTGGTCTATAAGGTAAAGACCTTTAACGAGATCACAAGGCTGGAGGGTGACGGCACTCTTGTATACGAGTCGGTGCCCGGCACCAATGTGACCGGACTCAAAAGGACAGCTGACGGGCTCATCTTTCAGGCAGAGGGCAATGAAGATGCGCAGATCACAGTCGGAGTAGAGCCTGAGACAAGCTACGACGTAAAGATCGCAGGGTCAAGCATAGGGGTGATCAGCTCCAACCTCGGCGGAAAGCTGTCTTTCGGCATAGAGCTCCAGGGGGCAGGCAAGGTGGCCGTAGAGGTAAGCAAAGCCTGAAGCATGGCAAAGAGCAGATCAGAGACGGTTTTCTTTTGCAAAGACTGCGGCTATGAGTCTACGAAGTGGCTCGGGCAATGTCCTGCCTGCCATGAGTGGAATACCATGACCGAAGCACCCAGAGTCGCGTCAGCGGGGGCGAAGCACGGAAGATCCGCTTCATCCCCGGCTTTACGCGGCACAGACAGGATCACCCCTGTATCGCTTGATGATATAGAGCTCACCGACGAGCAGCGCACGGGCAGCGGACTGAAGGAGCTTGACCGGGTGCTCGGAGGCGGCATAGTACAGGGCTCGCTGGTTCTCGTGGGCGGTGATCCCGGCATAGGCAAATCCACTATTCTTTTGCAGACTGCGAGATATATCTCTCTTGCCGGCAAGAGTATCCTTTATGTATCCGGAGAAGAATCAGAGAAACAGATAAAGATGCGCGCACTGAGGCTGGGTGGCTTTGGTGCGTATTTTTCACTGCTGTGCGATACTTCACTCGACGACATCGTATCGATCATTGAAGAAAAGAAGCCTGCATTCGTCGTGGTCGATTCGATACAGACCATGATGAACGCGGGAGTCGAGTCTGCCGCGGGATCTGTGACACAGGTAAGAGAGTCTACAGCCGTGCTTATGCGTGTGGCAAAGGGACTGGGCATTACCATCTTTCTTGTCGGACATGTGACCAAGGAGGGTGCTGTAGCCGGACCAAAGGTACTGGAGCATATGGTCGATACCGTACTCTATTTTGAAGGAGACCTGCAGGGCAGCTATCGTATACTCAGGGCAGTAAAGAACCGCTTTGGCTCCACGAATGAGATAGGTGTATTTGAAATGCGCCAGGATGGTCTGCATGAGGTGGAGAATCCTTCGGAATATATGCTCTCAGGCAGAGCGGTAGGGGCAAGCGGCAATACAGTAACATGCGTGATGGAAGGCACGAGACCTCTCCTTATAGAGATACAGGCTCTGGTCACTGACACGAATTTCGGCTTTCCGAAGAGACAGGCGACCGGGCTGGATTTTAACAGAGTGAGCCTGCTGATGGCCGTGCTCGAGAAGAGAGTCGGACTGAGACTGTCCCAGTCCGATGCCTACGTGAACATAGCGGGAGGTATGAGAGTGTCGGAGCCCGCTACCGACCTCGCTGTGGTCATAGCGATCATCTCTTCCTTTAAGAATAAGCCAGTAGATAAGGATACCGCTGCATTTGGTGAGGTGGGACTGTCGGGTGAGGTCAGGGCGGTCTCTATGTGCGAGCGCCGGGTCATAGAGGCACAGAAGCTCGGCTTTACGAGAGTAATGGTGCCTAAGGCAAACCACAGATCTCTTTCCGATATTAAGGACATAGAGATAATAGAGGTGGCATCGCTCGATGATGTCATGGATGTGATATAACGAAACCAGCCGTGTAAGAGCTATATATCAAGAAGATAGGAAAGAAAGGCTATGCAGGTATCCGGGTGTGATGTATTCGGGCTGATGGCATAGTAACACCCGGTATCGTAGTACGGATGATGATCACCGGAGAGGTCGGTGAAGCCTGCCTGTATATGAGGACTTGATGTTATGTCAACCGCAGCGGGGTATTCATGCTTTTCTCCACCGACAGGATCCTCGTAGGTAATGTATATGAAGTCATATCCGTCTTTTTCCAGCTTTTCGTACATTTCAGCGGGAAGAAGCCCGGAGAGGTCACCGTAGGCCTGATGCTCCGCGAATTCTTCGATGGAAGCTCTCGGTGCTATCGTAGCGTCTATGGTACCCACACTGTACTCTGCTACGATCTTTTGGATAAAGGTAAATCCTATCTGTCCGCCGGCTCCGGTGTCGTAGTCGGCATTTATCATCATAGTCTCATGCTCGCTGTCAAAGCCGTCGAGTGTATCGGCAAAGCCGTCCAGCAGTGTACTCTGCACCGTCTCCGTCACGTTTGAATCAAGCATGGCGACGTAGAACACGGTCTGCTTTGATGTGGCCTTATCGCGGATGAAGGAGAAGACGGCAAACAGCACTACAAGCACCAGTATGATGGGGATCTTGTAGTAATCCCATATATACTGAAGCCTCTGCTTCATATCCATATCCTTCAGCTTGCCGGTCTGCTTACGTATCTCTTCGTTGATCATAAAGGTATTAAATTCCTTATTAAATATGTGATATACTCATATTTATCCGGGTCAAAGTTTTTTTATTATAGTATATTGATGATGCTGGGGTCAAAAGGTACAAATCCGATTGTGCCTGCATAAACAGTACTCGGAGGGTTTTGACCTGATCAAAGGGAGGCAAACGTGGACGATCTGTATGTGGAATGCCTGGTGGCAAGGAAGCCGCTTCCTGCGGAGACTCTTATAAAGGGAGCAGCGTGGGGTGCTGCGGCATTGTGCCTGCTGCTCGGAGTCTTGAATATCCTGTTCATCGTACCGTTCATTGTGATAGCGGCAGCGGATTTCTTCCTGCTTCCGAGACTGTCGGTCGAGTATGAATACCTCTATGTATCCAGATCTCTTCAGATAGATCGTATTTATTCCAAGCAGGATCGTAAAAAGGCTGTAGAGTATGATCTGGAGCAGATGGAAATATTTGCCGAGGAGGGAGCCTGGCAGCTCGATGAATTTAAGAATATGAAGACCGTTGACAGGGATTTCACGTCAGGCATGCCCGGGAGGAGCGTCTGGGTACTCATAGCTCATAACGGACAGCAGATCGACAGGGTGAGGCTTGAGCCCAATACAGAGATGACAGAGGCCATCCGCAGCATTTATCCCAGAAAGACATTTAAGAGATCGTAGACTCTTTACAAACGGTGTGTTTTTGAGATATAGTAGTGAGCGATTATAAACATACAACATACAGAGTGGCATGGAGGAGAATATGAGCAGAATTATCGGAGACGGCATCACATTTGACGATGTACTTCTGGTTCCATCTTATTCGGAGGTCATACCAAATCAAGTAGATATCACCACCAATCTCACCAAAAGCATAAAACTGAACATACCCCTGATGAGTGCCGGTATGGATACTGTCACCGAAAACCGCATGGCTATAGCTATGGCGAGACAGGGGGGCATCGGCATTATTCATAAGAATATGTCCATAGAGGCGCAGGCGGATGAGGTTGATAAGGTAAAGCGTTCGGAAAACGGAGTTATCACCGATCCGTTTTCTCTTGCTCCGGACAATACTCTGGAGGATGCCGACAATCTGATGGGTAAGTTCAGGATATCCGGCGTGCCCATCACGGAGGGCAGGAAGCTCGTCGGTATCATCACGAACAGAGACCTGAAGTTTGAAACGGACTTTTCCCAAAAGATAAGCGCGAGGATGACAAAGGACAACCTTATCACCGCTCCCGAGGGCATCACACTTGAGGAGGCGAGGCGCATACTCGCCGATGCGAGAAAAGAGAAGCTTCCTATAGTAGATAAGGACGGAAATCTCAAGGGTCTTATCACGATTAAGGATATAGAAAAGCAGATAAAGTACCCGAATTCCGCAAAGGATGAAAAGGGCAGACTGCTCTGCGGAGCCGGTGTAGGCATCACGGCAAACGCTCTTGAGCGTGTGGATGCTCTCGTAAAGGCAAAGGTAGACTGTATTGTCCTTGATTCCGCGCACGGTCATTCGGCAAATGTAATAAAATGCGTAGAGATGATAAAGGGCACTTATCCCGATCTGCCTGTGATAGCCGGCAATGTGGCTACGGGAGAGGCGACAGAGGCTCTCATCAAAGCCGGGGCGGATGCGGTAAAGGTCGGTATAGGACCCGGATCGATATGTACCACCCGTGTCGTGGCCGGTATCGGAGTACCTCAGATCACTGCCATCATGGACTGCTATGAGGCTGCAAAGAAATACGAAGTACCTATCATAGCTGACGGAGGTATCAAGTATTCCGGAGATATAACAAAGGCGATAGCCGCAGGCGGCTCTGTCACAATGATGGGTTCGATGTTTGCGGGCTGTGACGAGGCTCCCGGCGATTTCGAGCTCTTCCAGGGCAGGAAATACAAGGTATACAGGGGAATGGGCAGTATCTCCGCCATGGAGAACGGCAGTAAGGACAGATATTTCCAGGAGGGCGCGAAGAAGCTTGTGCCTGAGGGAGTCGAGGGTCGTGTGGCATATAAGGGCTCTGTGGAGGACACGGTATATCAGCTCATCGGAGGACTCAGATCCGGCATGGGCTATTGCGGCGCAAAGGATATCAAGGCTCTGCAGGAGACAGGCAGATTTGTGAAGATATCAAGCGCGTCTCTTAAAGAGAGTCATCCCCATGACATACATATTACAAAGGAAGCGCCGAACTACGCGGTAGATGACAACTAAGATGCCGGTATATATATGGAGTGAAACAGTAAGGGCGGTAAAGTCAAAGGAGTTTAAGAGGTATACTCTTGCGATAGTCGCTGTTTCGGTACTTGCCAATCTTGCCATCATAGCTTTCAGAGACTATGTATACGGTACCAATGACGGTACCTACGGCTATAATATAGTGATGTTTGCGGGAGGCTTCTTCTGGCTTCCCTACTATGCCACCATATTCATCGCGGATATGGTATTCGGCAAGACTTATCCCGATCCTTATATCAAGGACAGGATAACCAAGAATCTCAAAAGACCTCATATATATGCAGGGAAGCTTATAGCCTCCTTTATAATGATCTGCATCTTTGCCATACTCACATTTCTGCTGTTCATAGGGATATCCACGCTGTTCCAGCTTTCGACGGGGACACTTTCCGGAGAGGTAGTAAAGGATTTCGGGGTTAACATAATGTGCGCGGTTCCTCTTCTGATGGCGGGTACATCAATGGGCATGATGATGCTTTTCTGCTTCGACAGCAAGGCAAGAGCCTACGTTGTATTCTGGTGTATCACTATCATCATACCGAGGATAGTGATGCTTTTGGGAGCTGAGCCGGTGAGCATTGACTTTTGCAAATTTATAAAGGACAAGGTACTGATCACGCCGCAGTTTACCACACTTCAGTTTTATGCGTCGAGGAATGTGCCGCAGATAATAATATCAAGCGTGATTTATATTATAATAAGCGCTGTCGCAGGCATGGCTGTATTCGGGAGAAAAGAGATAGATAATGTGCCTATAGACGGAAAAAGAGAAACAGGCAGGAGAAAAAAGAAATGATATTGGGCAGAAACAGCCTGTGCTGGTGCGGAAGCGGCTTAAAATACAAGAATTGCCACGAAGCTTTTGATGACAGGATAGCCGAGTTCAAACGTAAGGGCTGTAAGGTGCCGGGGCATGAGCTTATCAAGACTCCGGAGCAGATAGAGGGAACCAAAAAGAGCGCAGTCATAAACATGGCATGCCTTGATTATGTGGGAGAGCACATAAGAGCAGGGATATCCACACAGGAGATAGATGACTGGGTGTCAAAGATAACAAAAGATATGGGAGGTATACCTGCCACTCTCGGCTATGGGGGATTCCCGAAAAGTGTGTGTACTTCGATAAATTCTCAGGTATGCCACGGCATACCCTCAGAGGAGGATATACTTGAGGACGGAGACATCATAAATGTGGACTGCACTACGATACTCAACGGATATTACGCGGACAGCTCAAGGATGTTTATGATAGGCGATGTCTCACCCGATGCAAAAAAGCTCGTGGAGGATGTACACGAGGCGGTAAAGGTAGGACTGGATGCCATAAAGCCCTGGAGGACTCTCGGTGATATGGGCTCTGCGGTGAATGAGTTCTGTAAGTCAAAGGGGTACTCAGTGGTCAGGGAGATAGGAGGCCACGGAGTAGGGAACGATTTTCATGAGGAACCATGGGTCAGCTATGTATCCGAGCCCGGGACAGAGATGCTCATGGTACCCGGACTGATGTTTACGGTCGAGCCCATGGTGAATATGGGCGGACCGGATATATTTATAGATGCGGACAATGACTGGACGGTATATACGGATGATGACAGTCTTTCCGCACAGTGGGAAGTGCAGATAGTCGTAACCGAGGACGGATACGAAGCTATATCTTGGTGAGACAGCCAGTGGCTGTCTCAC
>CAJOME010000101.1 GCA_905235585.1 uncultured Lachnospiraceae bacterium
TCATAACTGCAAAGGTACGACTTATTTATTGATGCTCTCACCATACACATCTCCTGAAAAATCATAGATAAAGGTCTCGACCGTAACCTTCCCCTCCTCTGATACGGTCGGCTTTACCCCTATATTGGTAATGCCGTACATCCGCCTTTCGTCAAGCATCACCTCCGACAGATACACTCCGTAGGGAGGCAGCAGCTTTTCCTCCTCCGGTATGAGATTTACAGTCGGCATATCTATGGTGCGGCCGAGCTGTCTGCCGTGCCTTACTTTGCCGTCTATGAAATACGGTCTGCCGAGCATATCACGGGCTCTTTCCATATCTCCCGAGGATACCGCCTGTCTTATGAGAGATGAGCTGATATCCTCATCACCGTACCTCACCTTATCTATCTGCACCGTCTCAAAGCCAAGCTCTGGCGAAAGACGCTTCAAAAGCTCCATATTGCCTGCCCCCTTGTCACCGAAGCTGATATCCGCTCCGGCAGCTATCACCCCGGCATGCAGTCCGGCGCAGAGCACCTCACGTACAAAGAGCTCCGGGTCATACGCCATGGTATGTCTGTTTACGGGCATCATGTAGACATACTCAACTCCCATCGCGAAAAGTCTGTCGGTCTTCTCTTTATTACTGGCGAGCACCTTCGTATGCTCCCCGGTGAAATAGTCTCCGACCGGACTGTCAAATGTGACAACCAGCGGACTGAGCCCGTTGCTCCTGTGCGATACTATCTCTTCTATGAGCTTCTCATGTCCGAGATGTATCCCGTCAAACTTGCCTATGGCTAAGGACGTGATGACCGATGAACGATCCGGTATATTAAATTCGTCTACTCGAGAAAATACCTGCAAAGCCTGGCCTCTCCCTTTTTTATTTCATATACCGCCGCAAAGGTACCGTCCGGAAGATATACCCTGTATATGCCGTCAGCAGTCCCCCTGCAGGAAAGCCTGTTTCCGTTTCTTACGGCTTTCTCCAGATCAGGGCTGATATCCAGTCTTCCCGCATCCTCGTAGAAATGCTCTATGGGAAGTATATATTCCCCTAAGCTCCCGTCTGAAACCCTATCCTCTATATCGGACAGCGTGAGGCACTCCGAAGCCTCCACCCCTGCCGCGCGTACCCTCTCAAGGCTCTCCATGGCAGCGCCTGTTCCAAGGACTTCACCTATATCCCTGCACAGTGATCTGATGTAGGTTCCCTTTGAGCATTCGACCTCAAAGCTCACCTGCATCCTGTCACCGTTCCTTAGTATGGTGACACCGTCTATCCGTCTGATATATACCCTTGACGGCTTTCTCTCGACGGTGATGCCTTCTCTCGCCAGCTCGTACAGCTTCCTTCCGTTCACTTTCTTTGCTGAGTACATCGGCGGGATCTGATCATAGCCGCCTGTAAAAGAAATGACTGCGCTCCTTATCTCATCTTCCGTAAGATGTGAAGCGTCCTTTTCCGATATCACCGTGCCCGTCATATCCTCGGTATCTGTGGATACGCCGACCCTCATGGTACATTGATATACCTTGTCGCTGTCGGTAAGATAGCCTACGAGCCTGGTGGCTCTGCCCAGACACACCGGCAGTACTCCGGTAGCTTCAGGATCAAGGGTTCCCGTATGACCGATCTTTCTCATATGCAGGATGCCCCTCAGCTTTGCCACTACATCATTTGAGGTAAAGCCCTTCTCCTTAAAGACCGGCAATACACCCGTGAGCCCGGCTCCTGCCGCTTCACTCATCTGTGTCCTTAGTCTTATACTGCTTCTCTATCTCGGCAGTAATGTTATTGACCACATCATAGAAGCTTCCGGACAGTGTGAGCCCTGCTGCCCTTGCATGTCCTCCGCCTCCGAGCTTGCCCGCTATCTCCGCCACGTCGATATTTTCACTCGACCTTAAGGAGACCCTGATCTCTCCGGTCTGTGTCTCATACATGAAGATAGCCACATCCACTCCCTTGGTAAGCCGCATCTGACTGACTATCCCCTCCAGATCCTTTGAAGTGGCATCATAAAAACGCAGTGTCTTCTGAGTGATCATGGACACGATCACCCTCTTGTCCATGAGCAGGATACTTTCGAGCAGTGCGCGCCCAAGGAGCAGATTCTGCTTGTAGGTCTTTTCGTAAAAGGCTTCGATGATGACCTTGGTATGGTCAAAATCATAGGTCATAAGCTTCGCGCCTATCTGCATGGTCTTGGGAGAGGTACAGGAGTACTGAAATACCCCCGTATCGCATATGATACCCGTAAATACACACTTTGCGATATCATCATCGATAAGATCCTCATATATCAGATCGTATACCAGCTCGGCTGTACTGGATGCTTCGGGCACTACATATGAGTTTGCTTCAGTCGCGAGGTTCTTGTAGTCCATGTGATGATCCACACACATTACATCCTTTGCCGCATCAAGCATCCTTTTGTTTTTCCCGAGTCTGTCGGGATCGCCCATATCCATCGCGATAAACAGATCATACTCTTTATCCGACGGCTCCGTCTTTATGTCCTCGTATCCGGGAAGAAAAGCAAAAAGCGGATTGGGGTCGAGCAGATAGATGTCTGTATGCTTATCCGGGTACTTCTTTTTGATGTAGTTGTACATGGCAAGCGTCGAGCCGAACGCATCTCCGTCCGGTCTGATATGCGCGCTTATCGCTATACTCTCCTTGTCAGAGAGTATCTTTTTCAGATCCATCATCCTCTTCCCTTTCGCTCTGAGCCTTCTCGTCAGCTTTTATTACTTCGTCTATCTTCCTGGACATGCTGACACCGTAGCTGATGGAGGTGTCCAGCTCAAATCTGAGCTCGGGAGTGTTTCTCAGGTTCACTTCCCTTGCAAGCTCATGCCGGATATATCCCTCCGCGCTCTTAAGGCCTTCTATCGTCTCTTCCCCGGTGTCACCGAGTACGGACACATAGACCCTGCAGGTCTTCAGATCAGGGGCTACCTGAACTGCCGTCACCGAAGTAAACGGATCTACTCTGGGATCCTTCACACTCCGTATGATGGTTGACAGGGCTTTATGCACCTCGGAATTGATCCTGTTGTTCTTGGTGCTGTTCTTTCTCATCTTTATGTTCTCTCTACCTCAAACTGCTTGTGGAACTCGAGCAGATCACCCTCCTCCACATCATCAAAGCCTTCAAATACTAGACCGCATTCAAAGCCTTCCCTGACCTCCTTCACATCATCCTTAAATCTCTTGAGTGAAGCGAGCGGTCCGTCGAAAAGCTCCTCTCCGTTCCTTGTGATCTTTACGGAGCAGCCCTTCTCCACTATACCGTCGGTTACATACGATCCTGCTATCTTTCCTATGCCGGATGCCTTGAATACCTGCCTGATCTCGCCGTGTCCTATCGCCTTCTCTTCATATACGGGACCGAGCATGCCCTTCATGGCAGCCTCTACATCTTCGAGTGCCTGATAGATGATCTTGTACAGATGTATATCGACATTCTCCGACTCGGCTATCTGCTTTGCCGTATTGTCGGGTCTTACGTTAAATCCTATTATGATGGCGTTTGAAGCGGAAGCAAGCACCACATCCGATTCGTTGATGGCTCCGACTCCGCCGTGTATCACCTTTACCGCTATCTCATCATTGGAGAGCTTGAGCAGAGATGATTTGAGTGCCTCCACAGAGCCCTGCACATCCGCCTTGATGATGATATTAAACTCCTTGAGGTCTCCCTCCTTGATCTGTGAGTAGATATCATCGAGACTGACAGACTTCTTTCTGGTCTCCGAGAGGAGCTCTTTCTTATGCTGCTCGTTGTAGGTGTTTGCAAACTCCTGCGCTTCCTTTTCCGTATTGGGTGATACAAATATCTCTCCCGCCTCGGGCACCTCATCAAGACCGAGTATCTCCACAGGCATGGAGGGTCCTGCTTCCTTTACCCTCTTGCCCTTATCATCTATCATCGCCCTTACTCTGCCATGGCTCATGCCGCATGCCACAAAATCTCCCACATGCAGCGTGCCCTTCTGTACGAGTACTGTCGCTACGGCACCTCTTCCCTTATCGAGCTCGGCCTCTATGACCATGCCTCTGGCCTGTCTTCTTGCGTTTGCCTTAAGCTCCATCACATCGGCCTCGAGAAGGATCATCTCCAGCAGCTCGTCTACTCCCTGCCCTGTCTTTGCGGACACCGGCACGAAGGTAGTGCTGCCTCCCCAGTCCTCGGATATCAGCTCATACTCCGATAGCTCCTGCTTTACCCTGTCTATATTCACATTGGGCTTATCTATCTTGTTTACGGCGACTATGATCTCTACGCCCGCGGCCTTCGCGTGGTTTATAGCCTCTACGGTCTGCGGCATGACACCGTCGTCCGCAGCTACCACCAGGATCACTATGTCGGTAGCGTTGGCTCCTCTCATACGCATAGCCGTAAATGCCTCGTGTCCGGGTGTATCAAGGAATGTGATCGTGCTGCCCTTGATATTTACGGTGTATGCACCTATGGCCTGCGTGATACCGCCTGCCTCCTTGTCCGTGACCTGAGTCTTTCTGATATAGTCAAGCAGCGATGTCTTACCGTGATCTACATGTCCCATTACGCAGACTACCGGTGGACGCTTTTCCATCTTCTCTTCGTTCTCGGGCTCTTCCTTTAAGAGCTCTGCGATGACATCCACGGTCTTCTCCTGCTCGCACAGTATATCGTAGTCTGCTGCTATATTCTCAGCCTCCTCATATGTGAGCTCCGAATTCACAGTCACGATCTGACCGGATAAGAAGAGCTTCTTGATGATGACAGAGGGCTGCATCCTCATATGGTCGGCAAGCTCTTTTATCGTAAGGGTATCGGGTATCGTGATGACCTTTATCTCCTCTTCCTGAGGCTTGACTGCAGGAGCGGGTTTCTTAAACCCGTGGGGATTGAACTTCTTGTTTTCCTTTTCCTCATCCCTGCGGTCGAAGTCATCCTTCTTACGCTTTACGTCGTTTTGCTTTCTTCTGTTTCCGCCTTTTTCGGGAGTCGGTGCCGCTGCTTCAAAGCCTTTGTTAGCTCCAAAAGCTGGGGCTTTAGCACCCGGCCTTCCGTTGCCTGCAAAACGGTTTGTATTATCTGCAGGACGCCTATTATTCCTATCACCAGCGTTGCCAGCCGGCCTAGCGTTTTGTACTTGCGTATTATTCCTGACATATGCGCTTCCTGTTGTCCTCCTGTCCGAAGATGACCCTGTGAATGCCTCTGAGCCTGCACCTGCTGTCTGTACACCTCCTGCAGCAGTCGGTGTCTGCGGTGTCTGACCCGCTGCTCCCGAGGGTCTTGCAACATTCTGCACCGAGCCTGCGCCTTCCTCACGATGTACGAATTTCTTTTTGTTCTGCTGGTCTCCGGGTTTGATTATATTTACAGTCGGTCTGGGTGATGGCTTCACATTGGGCTTTATTATCCCTCCCTGCCGGTATCCTCCTGCGCTGCCCTGAAGTCTGCCGGTACTCATATTACCGGTACTGTAAGGTCTTCCGGTATTACTTCCGGTATTATTGACAGTAAATATTATCCTCTTCTTTTTCTTCGGAGGCTCCCCCGCAGGTGCCTGCCCCTGTGGTGCCTGCCCCTGCGGTCTCGGTGTGACGGGCTTTGCAGCTGCCGGCTGCTTTGCCGGAGCCTTGTCGGCAGGCTTTTGACCTGTCTGCTGCTTTTCAGCTGCCTGTGGCTTTTCTTCAGGTTTCTTTGCCTCTGCCCTTGCAGCAGCTTCCCCGGTATTCTTTTCGTCTCCTGCTTTCGTCCCTGCGAAGTGATCGTTTATCAGCTTCTCTATATCCTCATCCACTGCCGATGAGTGCTTCTTCCCTTCTATGCCCTGAGCTTCGAGGAAAGCTATAATGTCTTTATTTGTGATCTCCACTCCGGCATCGTTCAGTTCCTTTGTGATCGCACTGATCCTTTTATTGTTTGCCATTTATATCTGCTTCCTCCAGTCTCTGTAATATACTGCCCGCAAATCCCTCATCACATACCGCTATGACGGATCTTAGCTCCTTACCTATGGAGTGAGCGAGCATTTCCTTGGTTCCGTATACCCGGCAAGGCACATTATAGTATGTGCTTTTGTCGGAAAACTTCTTTGATGTCCCTGCTGATGCATCCTCAGCTATCAGCACAAGAAACGCACTTGCGTTTCTTATCGCGTTCATTACCGCTGTCTCTCCGGATGCTATCCGGCCTGCCTTCATGGCAAGCGATAGTACAGACAGCACTCTGTCATTCTTCGCCATCGGCTGCCTCTGCGGCATCCTCCGCCTCTGCTGCCACATCCGGTGACTCCTCTTCATAACCGGCGTATTCAGTGCCTTCCTCGTACCCGGCTTCGGCGTATTCTCCGTCTTCGGCATATTCTCCGTCTTCGGCATACTCGCCGTCATTATAGTATCCTTCCTCACCGTCGGCATATTCTTCGTCATTCATATAGTCTTCCATGCGGAATCCGAAGGCGTCCTTAGCCTGAGTCTCTGACTTGATATCTATCTTGTAGCCGGTAAGACGGGCTGCGAGTCTCGCGTTCTGTCCCTCCTTGCCGATAGCAAGAGAAAGCTGATAATCAGGTACGACGACCTTGGCTGTCTTCTCATCGGGATCGACGATCACCGATACCACCTGCGAGGGAGACAGCGCATTCTCTATAAAGAGCGCCGGATTCTCATCCCAGTTCACTATATCTATCT
>CAJOME010000102.1 GCA_905235585.1 uncultured Lachnospiraceae bacterium
CCCGATGAGATCGACGACGAGTTACCGTTTAACTAATCAAGCAAATCAAACAAACAGGAGATAAGAAAATGCCATATACAAAAAATAACGATCACTCAGACAGACCCAGAAGAGGCGGTATCCGCAGAAGGAAAAAGGTTTGTATCTTCTGCGGCAAAGACGGCGAGATAGACTACAAGGACGTAGTAAGGCTTAAGAAGTTCATATCCGAGAGAGGAAAGATACTTCCCAGACGTGTGACAGGTACCTGCGCAAAGCATCAGAGAGCTCTTACCGTAGCAATAAAGAGAGCACGTCACCTCGCGCTTCTTCCTTATGTCGTAGAGTAAGGTAATATCAATGAGCTGTCCTTTGGGACAGCTCATTTTCGTTATGCGCCCGACGGCGCACGTTTCAGACTCTCAAAAAAATCCTTATATTTTTTCTTTATCCCGGGCTTGCCGTATACCTCATTCCTCAGATGCTCGTATTCCTTCAGTATGCTCAGGTTCCGTTCCGCGCTCTTCTCACCGGAGAGCATATCGTCTGATATATCGTCATAGCTTTGGTACCCGACGCCGGGTATCGCGTTGCCGGCAAGTATTTTCTCGTGTGTCAGCACAACAGTATCGGCAAATACAGCCTCCTGCATCACCCCTGAGGTCTGCGCGGAGTAGTTCTCATGCAGATAGGGGAGAACTGCATATCTCGCGTGTCCGAGCAGGCTCATATACTCATCATCGGACAGGTAGGTGTCCCTTATCTCGATATTTGATCCGGCTGCCTTGCACAATCTTGAATATCTTTCTTTATCATAAAACCTGCCGGCTATCACAAGCGGATAGGAGAGTCTGGAGAAAGCAGATACCAGCTCCTCGAGCTGCTTCTCATCACCCATCGTACCCATACACACCGCATAGTCCTCTTTAACTTCGGTCAGGGATCTGTCACAGGTGTCGGGATCGTACATATAGTCGGGGATGAAGACCGCAGACATGTTCTTAAAGGTGAAGAGAGGACCGGCCGATATACAGCCTGAGACCCTTTTCTGCCCGGCTTCAAATATTCTTTGCTTTATGCCGGATAAGGCTCCGTGATGATAGCCGTCCCTGAAAAGAGTTACTGCGATGCGTCTTCTGTGTGAGCCGAATAACGCAAGATAAAGGAAAAGATAAAATTCTACGTTAAAGAACCATATGATATCCGCGTCGCTGTTTTTTAAGGCAAAGCGAATATTTGCAAACATATTCAGCTTATTTCGGATACGGTCATACACGGTGTTGCCGCTTTTCATCACTATACTGCGAGGCATCACGGTGAGCGGGGCTTTACAGTCCTCGGGCAGTCCTGCGAGTATCGTGTCCGGTGCGAATATATCTATATCAAAGCTGTCTTTATTAAGCTCCAGATATTCCCTCAGAACCTTCGGGGCATGCCCGACGGCTTTGCCGTGGATATCCTGTCGTCCCTGATATTCGACCATTGAGATCCTTACCGGTCTGCTCATTCCTTGGGGAGACTCCTTTTATATTCCGCGCAGAGCAGACGATGTATGGCGCTTATGCTTACATAGCTGCCGAGAGCAGCCAGACGGTTCTTTCTTCTTGCCTCCCTGTCAAATGTGACGATACGTCTGACGGATCGGATATCGGCGTAGACCGCCCTTGTAAATTCTGTTTTCTTTTGATCGTATGGTGTCTCCGAGAGTATCTGAAAGCACGCGGAGAGATGACGGCTCGAAGCCGCATTGATACAGTCGGGTACGGCATCCCTGATGTATTCAAGCATATCCCTGCTATGCATGAAGTAATCGGGATTGCGCTCCGAAGCAGTGGAGAATACAGTATTGCCGGCACTTTGCATATATCCGTACAGTACTCTGCCGGTGTAGGCCACGATCCCGGCATTCAGGAAGAGACGGTATATCGTACCCATATCCTCGGCTGCCGTGCCTTCGGGGAAGGAAACGGTGTCCCAAAGACTTCGCTTTGATATCATCCCCCAGGGTGCGCTTAGCATCCCGCGCTGATAGAGCAGAGCCTTCACTCCGTCATGACCCCTGTATACGATGGGATGCGTACCCGCGGATGTATCGGCTGAAGAAAAGAAAGCTGCTATGGAGTCCACATTACTGATATCCGAAGACTTGCATTTTGCGTGAGCGCATACGGCTATATCCGCACCGGTATCCACGGCCATACAGACCAGCTCATCAAGCATCGCAGCGGAGAAGATATCATCACTGTCTATGAAGCAGATCCAGTCACCCGATGCGTGGGCTATGCCGGTATTTCTCGCACGCGCGGCGCCGCCGTTTTCCTCGTGTACTACCCGGATACGGTCAAAGCACGAAGCAAGCCAGTCACAGAGCTTTTCGGAGCCGTCATCTGAGCCGTCATCGACCAGTATGAGCTCGATATCCTTATAGGTCTGTGCCATCACACAGCCTACGCATCTTTCCAATGTCTGTTTTGCCTGATATACAGGTATTATCACGCTGACCATGGCATTATCATACCATAAGTTGAAGTTTTTCGCTGAATAGATTATGATAGTCCGGTATGTACAGAATAATAGTCAATGCCGATGATCTCGGGATATCAGAGGATGTAAACGAAGCCATAGCCGAGTGCTTTCGTATACGTTTCATCACCAGCACGACCCTCATGGTCAATATGGACTATGCCGACGAGGGAGTGGAGCTGGCTCGCAAATACGGCTGGCATGAGAGGGTAGGACTGCACTTAAACCTTACCAGCGGATATCCTCTTACGGATGAGATAAGGAAGTACAGGTGCTTTTGCGGATCGGACGGAAGGTTCAATGCCGCGTTTGCGAAGAAGACCTTTTCAAGACTGCATCTTTCCCGGGAAGAGATCGCCGCGGCGAGAAAGGAGGCCGATGCCCAGATAAGAAAGTATCTGGAGTACGGATTGCCTGACAGACACATTGACTCGCATCACCATGTACATACTGATTCCTCGATATGGAAGGCCGTGGAGCCCCTTATAGGAGCATATGGGATGCGATCCGTCAGAATATCAAGAAATCTTTACGGCAGGATGAACGCGTTAAAGAGGCTGTACAAGAATAGCTACAATCGCAGGCTCAGAGCGATGCCGGTGATGACGGCGGATTATTTCGGATCCTTCAGGGATTTTGCGGCATATGGAGACAGGATAAGGGATAAAGCACTGGTGGAGATAATGGTCCATCCGATGCATGATGCTGACGGTGTGCTAGTCGATAAGGAGAAATCGATGCACACTAAGATAGAGCGCGAGAAAGAATTTTTCGACAGCATAAGGTATATTCAGGAGTTTTATTGAAAAGGACTCAGTCAGGGAACATGAGGAAAAGACTGAAAAATAAGAGATACAGAGGCACGCTGAGGCTCTACATCAGCTGGCCGGTCATATTGTCCCTTCTTTTGGTAGCGGGGACTCTTCTGATCTTTTACATAGATCACAATGCGGGTATCGCAGCTGCCGCCATTACCGTAGTCTATACCGTTATCGCGCTGTCTGTCAGATTCTTCAACCGCAATAAGATAGTGGGAGACATGATAAACTTTGCCACGAATTTCGGGCAGGTCCAAAAGGGACTGCTCAAGGGACTCGCTCTCCCGTATGCTCTTCTGGATGACAACGGACGTTTCGTCTGGTGCAATGCGGAGTTTCAGGCATTGATAGGAAGGGATGTGCCGTTTGGCAGATCCATCACCTCCATAGTCCCGGAGCTCACCAAGGATCAGCTCCCTGCCGATGGCGAGAGAATAGAGATGGAGTTTTCCGTATCGGGACGGGATTTTAAGGCAGACATCAGATGCACCTCTCTGGATGAGATGGGCAGAGACTCTCTCATAATAGACGATACCGGATTTACCGGCTCCCTCATCACCATGTTCCTCTTCGATGATACGGAGGTCAACGACCTGAAGCGGATCAATCATGAGCAGAAGATAGTACCGGGATATATCTACATAGATAATTATGATGAGGTAATGGAGGATGTCGAGGAGGTCAGGAGATCGCTCCTTTCGGCACTTATAGACAGAAGGATCAAGAAATATTTTGCGGTCTATGATGCAGTGGTAAAGAATACCGAAAAAGACAGATATTTCATTGCAATGAAGAGAGACTGCTTTGACAGGCTGCTTGAAAACCGTTTCGACATCCTCGATGAGGTAAAGACGGTAAAGATCGGAAACGAGATGTCCGTCACTCTCTCAATGGGGTTTGGGCTTGAGGGGGATTCGCTCACAGAGGATTCCGAAAACGCCAGAAGTGCCATAGATCTTGCGCTCGGCAGAGGCGGAGACCAGGTAGTGGTCAAGTCAGACGAAAAGATCACCTACTACGGCGGCAAGAGTATGCAGGTGGAGAAGAACACCCGCGTAAAGGCGCGCGTGAAGGCGCATGCCTTAAGAGAGATCATCGAGCAGAAGGAGAGGGTGTTCTGTATGGGACACCAGATCACGGACATAGATTCCTTTGGCGCTGCAGTGGGTATATACAGGGCTACGAAGCAGCTGGATAAGAAATGTAATATCGTGATAAATACCGTAACGCATTCTATAAAGCCGTTTTTCGACGCGTTTTCAAATGATGATGATTATGATGCCGATATGTTTGTGACGAGCAGCGAGGCCATGCAGCTCGCGGATCCCGAGAGTTCCGTGCTGGTGGTCGTGGATACCAACAAGCCGTCCATAACAGAGTGTCCGGATCTCTTGAAGAGAGTCCGCACCATAGTGGTACTGGATCATCACAGAGTAGGTACCGAGACGATAGAGAACGCTACACTGTCCTATATAGAGCCCTTTGCGTCAAGTGCCTGCGAGATGGTGGCGGAGATACTGCAGTATATATCCGACAACATCAAGATCACAAGCACAGAGGCTGACAGCCTGTATGCCGGTATAATGATAGATACCAACAACTTCATGGCAAAGGCCGGAGTCCGTACCTTTGAGGCAGCAGCTTTCTTAAGACGCTCGGGGGCGGATATCACCAGAGTCAGGAAGCTTTTCAGGAATGACATGGATTCATACAAGGCAAGAGCCGAGATAGTACGCAGGGCAGAGCTTGCTCTTGGCAAATATGCGATCTCAATGTATGACGGCAATTCTCTTAGCAGCCCGACGGTGGTTGGATCGCAGGCTGCCAATGAGCTGCTCAACATCAATTCGGTCAAGGCTTCGTTCGTGCTCATGGATTTCCAGAGCAGGATATATATATCCGCGAGATCTATAGACGAGGTTAACGTACAGCTCATAATGGAGAGACTCGGAGGCGGAGGTCATATGAACATAGCCGGAGCACAGCTGTCCGATATCTCACTGGAGAACGCGAGAAAGAAACTGATCTATGTGATAGAGGATATGGAAAAGGAAGGAGCTATATCATAATGAAGGTAATACTGCTTGAAAACGTGAAGTCACTGGGGAAGAAGGACGATATAGTAGAGGTGAAGGAGGGCTATGCCCGCAACTTTCTGTTTACCAAAGGGCTGGCTGTACCTGCGGACAATAAGAACCTTAACGACGTAAAAGACAGAAAGGCGCATGAAGCAAAGGTGGCGGCTGACAAGCTGTCCGACGCAAAAGCCATGGCGGAGAAGATAGAAAAGGCAGGTATCACCTGCAGGATAAAGGCCGGCAAAGACGGCAGAGTCTTTGGCTCCGTGTCCTCCAAGGAGATAGCGGCAGAGCTTAAAAAGCAGCACGGGCTCGATGTGGACAAAAAGAAACTGGTGCTTGCGGATCCCCTTAAGAATCTGGGTACCTACAAGGTAAACGTGAAGCTGCATCCCGATGTCAGCGCAATCCTCACCGTAGACGTGATGCCCGAAGAATAACAGCAGGAGTATATGGCAGGCGAAGAGAACATAATCAAAAGGATACCGCCGCATTCGACCGAGGCAGAGCGATCGGTCATAGGCTCCATGATACTGGATGATACCAGAGAAGCCGTGCTTGTGGCGACAGAGCTTCTGGAGCGCAGTGATTTCTACGAGGAAAGATACGGTATCAGCAAGTTCAAGGATCTGCCTCTGGATGTCATTAAGCAGCTGATCGGAAAAGGTTATCTGGACCCGGACGATTATCAAAACTGTAGTCCGACGGTGTCGACTATCGTGAAGTTCGTGGAAGAACATGATCCGGCGAATTGGAGATTCCATGGATATGTGGTATCTGCCGAACGTGACGATACGAGAGTAAGCATCGAAGGGATAAACAGTTTGAAGCCGCTCGGCAAGGATGACCTGATCGACTTCCTACAGGAATTTCGCTATGCGGATGAACTGGATGCGGAAAGAGATGAAACTGTGTACTGCTGGTATGTCTAACGGATTGAATGTGAGAGAACGGCTCGAAGCTCTTCCGGAGCGATAGTGCGATCGGTAACACAAAAACCATTTAGTACAAAAAGACCGACTACGCCCACTTGCTAAATAGTTGAAGACGAGGCTTTCGCTTACATACCCCAAGCCTCCGATACGGGGAGCCTGTGGGATGTAAGCGGAATGAGATTGCCGCGCTCTTAAAGCAAAGTCAGTTTTGTTATCGCGTTTTTGTATTAAGCATCACTTGGGCAAAAGGTCTTCGTCTCCGCTCATGATGAACTTGGAGTAGTCATTCGGGCGCTCCACGATGAAGCAGAACCGGATCCGCGCCAACCA
>CAJOME010000103.1 GCA_905235585.1 uncultured Lachnospiraceae bacterium
GCACCTGCTTTTTCAAGCTCTTCCCTGTCCCTGAAGCCCCATAGCACACCTATCGTATACATACCTGCAGCCTTTCCGGTAAGCATATCCGTATTGGTGTCTCCTATATAAAGACATTCCTCCGGCTTTACTCCGGATCTTTCGGCGAGCATAAGGGCTCCCGCAGGATCCGGCTTTCTCGGATAATCATCCGACTGTCCGAGCACCTCCGCGAACGTGCCCTCGGGATAAATATCATTTATGACCTTGCAAGCCTGCTTATGGGGTTTGTTTGAGAAGACCACACATACGATGTCTTTCTCCTTAAGCTCCGCGATTGCCTCCGGCAGCCCGTCGTATATGGTCACTTTTTCCGAACAATGCTCTGATAGAAAAGCCAGATATCTTGAGAAGACCTGCTCAAGAAATGCATCATCCTCCGCTCCTGTGTACCTTTCGCGGTAGGCAAGGAGTCTCTGCATCTGCACTCTGGAACCGTCACCCACGAAATACCTGTATCTCTCTGCCTCTACAGGAGCGATCCCAAACTCAGCTATCACCGTGTTGGCGCAATATGCCAGATTTTCAAGCGTATTCGCGCTGGTTCCGTCAAGATCGAAGATTGCCATTTTGATTTTATTCATACTAATCCTCTATGAATTCTAAATATCATTCTTGCTTTTTGTTTTATCTTATTTTATACTTTTTTGAACAGTTGTTATAGTTCTAATGAGACATATAGCTTTTGTTGCTTAGATGCTACGTTTCAAAAAATATGACTTTCTGCGACTGCGTCTCAGAAAGTCCGCAGTCAAGCCATTTAAATGCGACTTCGTCGCGGGCTTGCCTGCCGCATGTCCAATGCTTTGGCACGAAACTCGCATAAATGCGTGTTTCTGATTGCAAGTCGCAAAAACATATAACATAATGACAAGGAGGTATCCGAATGAAAAGCATAAAGAACACACGCACTCTGGTGCTATCCGCTCTGCTTGCCGCACTGACATACATAGCCACATCTGTGATCAAAATACCTACCCCGACTATGGGCTATGTGCATATAGGTGACAGCTTCGTCCTTCTTTCGGGCTTTCTTCTGGGGCCGGTAGCCGGAGGACTGTCCGCCGGAATAGGCTCCATGCTGTCCGACCTCCTGGGAGGGTACGCGACATGGGCACCGGGCACCTTTACGATAAAGCTTGCTACCGCCATGACAGCCGCTCTTGTATTCAGAGCCCTCAGCAGAAGCTCGGATAATAAAAACCGGCTGCATCTGTTTCCCAAGACCATACTGGCCGGTATCGCAGGTGAAGCCGTGATGATATTTGGTTACTTCTTATACAACATCCTGATGCTGACTATAGTAAATGCCGGCTCCGAAAGTATCACGCTCTCAGCAGCGATAGCAGAGTCTCTCGCGGAGATCCCCTTTAATGTCGCTCAGGCAGTAGTGGGAATAGGCCTCTCGACGGTACTTCTTCCCGTTACGATCGGTCTGCCGAAAAAACAGCTTTCTTAATTGCTGTTCTTGAGCTGCTCGAAGATGCTGCACATCCCCTTGGCAAAGTCAAGGGGATAGAGTTGAACCATGGTACTGTCTATAAGATCCGGCTCTATCACCATCTTAAATGCTATCTTCACAAAAAGATCCGCAGGATTATCAAACATCTTCTCAAACACTTTTACGGAATTGACATCGATAGTCTCTACAGTAGGTGTGCTGATATCTATCATGCGGTTGAGCATCGTGGACATCGATGTGGCCGCCGAACCCATCATCTGGTTCATAGCCTCCGATACTGCGCTCATCTGAAGCTCACCGAGCTCCCCCTGTACATCATGCCCCGAACCGCCCATCATGAGGTCGGTCATAACAAGGACATCATGCTCCTTTAATATGAAGATGTTATTTCCCGAGATGCCTTTTACATAGTGTATATTAACGAATACGCATGTCTTCTCA
This sequence comes from uncultured Lachnospiraceae bacterium, assembly GCA_905235585.1. Taxonomy (GTDB): domain Bacteria; phylum Bacillota; class Clostridia; order Lachnospirales; family Lachnospiraceae; genus NK4A144. The sequence continues at coordinate 1,943 of CAJOME010000103.1, forward strand.
TAGTCGTCAAGCGATGAGCTTCTCTTTATCACTTCTACCTTGGGAGTGGTAATGTCCACCTTGTGCTGCACCATGAGCGAAAGGGTCGTTGCCGAATTTCCCATGCTTATGTTCGCTATTTCTCCGAGTGTATCTATCTGTTCAGCTGTCAGTTCATTTGCCATATCAGAACGAATCTCCTTATTCAAATATACGATTAATGATACCACATTCAGAGAATTTTTATAACCACATATACTTCCGTCTGACTACAAGGTAACCCACAAGATATATGATTTGCTGTTATTGATATCATGGTAAATATCGTACATTAACCGCTTTTTGACACTCCTTCTACATAAAATTTTAATCTTTTGCCATTGAGATACTTTTCCACATCCTGAATCATCGTTACTCAGGAATCATTATATAGGGGATTCTTTATGCATTGTAGTTTGAAGTTGTGAAGAGTTGTGAAAGATTTTTGGAGTTGTGAAAAATGTGAGACAATACACCAATTGTACCTAATATATGATAAAATATAGAAAGTCAGATTCTGAAGAATAATACTAAGGAGATGATTATGGAGCTTTCAATACTTTACGCGATACCGCGTACGGAGGTTTTGGATCCTGTCTTTGTCGGAGTGACAAGTCTTGCGGGTTCGATCGGACAGCTGTGGCTTATACTGGCTGTGGTTTTACTGATATTTAAGAAAACACGTCGTGTCGGCGAAGCGGTGCTTATTTCATATATCGGAGTGGCTGTATTCGGAGAGCTGATCTTAAAGCACTTGTTCTTCCGCCCACGCCCCTGCGAGGTGGATCAGACCTTCGCCATGCTCATTCCGCGCCCTACAAGCTCATCCTTCCCGTCGACGCATACGGCGTTTTCATTCGGGGCGGCAACGGCGATTTTCCTTAATTATAAAAAAGCCGGAATTGCAGCATTTGTTTTGGCGCTGCTGATCGCCTTCAGCAGACTTTATCTTTTTGTGCATTTCCCGACAGATGTGCTCTGCGGTGCCATACTGGGAGTGGTGATCGGGATCGCAGCCGTCAGGCTCTGCGGTATGGCAGAAAAGACTATTGCTTCGCAGCGGAGATAAAGGCACGGATCTTTTCGGGATCCTTGCCTCTAAAGCCATTAGCAGACTGATCTGACGGGTCGGCATCATATTCGACTCCGCTTGACACATCCACTATATCCGGATGCACATAGGAGATCGCCTCGGAAACATTATCCGGAGTGAGACCACCGGACAGGATATAGAGGAGCCCCGGTTTTCTTTTAAGCCCCGTCACCGCATCCCAGTCAAAGGTCTTGCCGCTGCCGGGAGCTGCCGCGTCAAAGACGAAGCCCACGATATCCTTATTGTCCAGTAGCTCTTCATAGCTTCCGAGGTCATGCACATTAAAGGCCTTTATTATCGGGAGCTTATCGGGAAGAGCAGCATATCCCTCAGGGATATCACCGTGTATCTGTACATAATCAAAGCCTTCCTTACATATGGCAGCAGCCTGATCGATCGTAGGTGACACGGTGACAGCCACGCTTTTCACATGCGCGCTTAGGCGGCTGCGTATCTCTGTGGCTTTGTCGATGCTTATGCTGCGCTTGCTTTTAGGATAATAGAGCACGAAGCCCGCGAGATCCGCGCCGTGATCGTTTATATATTCCGCTTCTTCAGGTCTTGTCAGTCCGCATATCTTTACTTTCATAATGACCTCATCTGCACAAAACAGCTATATTCACAGCCCGTTCGGATCTGTCCGACCAGGGTGTGACCGCGCAGCAGGTACGCGATCTGACTGTGAACCAATGTAACACAAAATATACCATATCGGAGATAAATCAACAATATATGTTGTATGTCTTACCGCAGATGTTATATAATTATAAGATTGTTGAGATGATGTGTATGACCCCTGTCGGACATCGACCGGCAGGAATGATAAGGGAGACGTAGGGCATACGGATATGGCAGAAGACAAGACAGCGATTTTATTGAATACGGATAACAAGCAGGGCAATGAAGAGAAGTATAAGGAAAGACCCACGCTTTTTGTGTGTCAGGCTCATATCATTTCCGAGTACCGTATGGACGGATATCAGACTCTGGGGAGACCCTCCAACGATGTGCTGCCCGATATACCGGTGCAGGATCGTTTCGTTTCAAAAAGCCACGGTTTTTTTGAAACAGAGCAGGGTGAGACATACTATACAGCCATGCATACCACCAACGGGATCAAATATCAGGGTAATTTCCTGTCCCCGTGGACAAAGATCAAACTGAAGGACGGAGATGAGCTTATCATACCTTCGGATGATGATGATGCGGGACATTCGGTGATCATCATATTTGCCATAAGTGCTGCGCGCATAAAGCTCTGGCGTGAGCTGCAGCGTGCTTCGAAAGACAAGCTTACGGGGCTCTGCGGCAGAGACAGCTTTACTACATGGTGGGAGCAGAACTACGCAAAAAAGGATTACGAGCATGCGGTTTTCTTTATCATGGATGTAGATGATTTCAAGGAGATCAATGATAGCAAGGGACACAATGCCGGGGACGACGTGCTGCGCATTGTAGCCGATCAGCTAAGGGACATAGTGCGTTATGAGAATCAGGTATGCCGCTGGGGCGGAGATGAATTTGTAGGCATCATACCCGGGACTGCCGATAGCGCGGCAGGACGTCTTGGGGTGCTGAGCAGGAGCATACGTGAAAAGACTGAAGAAGCCGGGCTTCCCGTTACTGTGAGCATAGGCTATGTGAACATACATAAAGCGAAAGATACGAAGGACATCACAGGGATAATGGAGCTTGCCGACAGTGCCATGTACAGGATGAAGCAGGACGGCAAGGGTGGCATCAGGGGATATTAATTGTTACTGTTCAGACAGCTCTGCGCACTAGCTGCGCTGAGCGTGAAAAAGATTACAGAAGCCGATACAAGGATTTGCAATTTGGAATAATACGACAGGAAAGATATAAACGGATATAAAAGTGAGGAGCATATTTATGAACAGACATTACCTGACAGTGCTGCTTTTGGCAGCTGGCATGACGCTTTCAGCCTGCGGAAACAGCGCGAATGAAAGCGAGCCGGAGACAGCTCCGGCAGCGGTCGAAGAGGAAAGCACGGCAGCTGCCGAAGAGACACCTGCGACGGAAACAGCCGAACCTGAGGTACAGGAGGAAGCGGAGCCCGAGGAAGAGTTTATGCCGGGCTCATTTGTAGAGGAGTCAGCCGGCAAGGAGACCTTTGAGAGCTTTGACGAGCTGATATCCTATCTTAAGGACGGCGAAGCCTATGCTTATTTTGATATAGAGGGCTTTGACGGTCAGGTGCTCGCGGTCACGGACGGCACCTTTGAAGATCTGGAGGGTCACAGTGCAGCCATAGATGCCACATTTTACGGTGATATAGGCGGCACGGTATGCTTTATTGGCAATGCTTTCGGCGGAGGTACGGCTTATCCCATAAGATGTGACGGGACAGTGATATACGCGGCGGGCAATCATGAGTACCAGTCTGAGTTTATGGGGTCGGACGGAAGGGCGCTGATCGTAAAGGACTATATTCATGTTGATTACGATGAAAACGGCAATGCCTCATATTCCGGATTCAGAAGAGATACCAGCAGCTCTGAGGGAGAGGATATCCCGACAGATCCCGCAGAAGCGGAGCAGATATTCAATGAGCTCTTTGCAGGTCTTGCAGATAAGCCTGTGCTGGACTTTACTGTAGTGGGAGGCAATCCAAGGGCAGGCAGAGATCTTCCTGTCTACGAATATACCGGAGATGACCCTGTAATGGCAGAGGTACACAGATATATAGTGGAAGAGCTTGGCACGCATTATGATAAAGCCGATGTCTCCATCCCGTGCGTCACGGAGGTATATACAGACAGGGAAAACAAAGACGATATTGTGGTATACGGGGATTTCTGGATATACAATTATGATCTGCTTGACAATACACTTATGATGATGTCCGGTGGGTCGTATCCCGGAGCCATACATCTGAAGGAGGACGGAGACGGGTATACGGTTACGTCGTTTGATCAGGTTGAGGACGGCTCCGGGTATACTCCCAGCGCGAAGAGGATCTTCGGGGAGCACTATGATGCCTTTGAAAAGGCGACGTCAGACGATAAGAAGAAGGAAGAGCTGAGAGCGCAGACCATAGCTGACTATGTGGCTGCAAACGGACTTTCCATCACACAGTATCAGGATTACGGGTGGGACCCCGTGAAGCTCCCGTAAAGAATTTTTGCCATTCTTAATCCGTGTTCGTAAAAATATATAGGTATCAAAGGCAACTCATCATAAATTAAGGAGGTTAATAAAATGAGTGATGTGACCAAATTAAACAACGATCAGCTTGATGGAGTAAGCGGCGGCGCGAAGACAGCGTACGGATTTGATCAGGATGCCAATGGCAATGTGGCTTTTCACAATGGCTCAGGCACAATGGCTATCAACAAGGCTGACTGGGAGTGGCTGCTTACGCAGTATCAGGGACCTACGTTAAGAGATAAGGAGTATTATCTTTCAACTGTTCCCGTAGGTGATATTCAGCAGCTCCTTACTGACCATCATGCGGGACGCAGATAATACCGGAAAGTCATGACTTTCTGCGACTGCGTCTCAGAAAGTCCGCAGTCAAGCCATTTAAATGCGACTTCGTCGCGGGCTTGCCTGCAGTATGTCCAATGCTTTGGCAC
>CAJOME010000104.1 GCA_905235585.1 uncultured Lachnospiraceae bacterium
CTTGATATCAAAGGTGAATATGGATCCGCCGCCGTTTTTGAAATACTTTTTGTACAGCTCGTGATCCGGATGGTCGGGCAGCGACGGATGGTTCACCTTTTCAACCTTCGGATTTTTGCTTAAATACTCAACGACCTTCTTTGTATTCTCGACATGCCTGTCAAGCCTCAAGGACAGAGTCTCGATACCCTGAAGCAGGAGAAAAGCGTTAAAAGGCGAGATCGTAGCCCCGGTATCACGCAGAAGTATCGCCCTTATGTATGTAACAAAGGCTGCGGGGCCCAGAGCATCATAGAAGGAAAGGCCGTGGTAGCTTGGGTTGGGATCCGCAAGATTAGGGTATTTGCCCGAACTCTTCCAGTTAAATTTCCCCGCCTCAACAATTATACCGCCCAGAGTGGTTCCGTGTCCACCTATAAATTTGGTGGCTGAATGGACCACGATATCCGCGCCGTGCTCGAAGGCCCTGAAAAGATAGGGGGTTCCGAAGGTATTGTCTATGACCAGGGGAAGCCCGTGCTTATGAGCTATCTCTGAGATCGCGTCCACATCGGGTATATCGCTGCTGGGATTTCCCAGGGTCTCAATGAATATCGCTCTCGTATCATCCTTTATCGCGCCCTCTACCTCACTAAGATCATGCGCATCCACAAAGGTCGTCTCCACACCGTACTGGGGAAGTGTATGCGCCAGCAGATTGTATGTGCCTCCATAGATCGTCTTCTGCGCTACGATATGACCTCCGTTTGCCGCAAGAGCCTGTATGGTATATGTGATCGCTGCTGCTCCGGAAGCTACTGCCAGTGCTGCGCTTCCGCCCTCTAAGGCCGCCAGTCTCTTTTCGAGTACCTCCTGTGTGGAGTTTGTCAGTCTACCGTATATGTTGCCCGCATCAGCCAGACCGAAACGGTCAGCGGCATGCTTACTGTTGTGAAATACATAAGAGGTAGTTGCGTAGATCGGCACCGCTCTTGCGTCCGACGCCGGATCAGCCTCCTCCTGTCCAACATGAAGCTGTAATGTTTCAAATTTAAATTTCTGATCTGCCATAATACTACCTCCTTATTGTCATTTCATATCTATCCGATAGGATATATGGGTTTTATTGTGATTACATTACACCTGTCTAAACTGATTGTCAACACCTTTTTGCAAATTCTTTTATTATATCCTCCACAGTCGCTCCGTCAGCCATTCTCTCAAGCATATACGAGGCAGGGTTTTCTCTTTTCTTCACCCTTTCGAATAGCGGATCAAGCAGCTCCTCCTCTCCGTATCCTCTGTTTTCAAGCCCCTCTGCCGCAAGCCTTAGTATGCGTTCCGTCAGCTCATACACTTCGTCCTTGTCCACAAATGACGGCAATTCTTTTTTTATGAAAAGATGTCTGAGCTCCGTAGCATTATAACCGTGCCCGTACAACACTCTGTCCTTATCAAAAAGCTCCGTGAGCTCACTGAGCTTATTTTTAAGCCCTGCATGAAATGCGGCAACCGTCATGGCATCATGTATAGGCTGACAGCATACGCTTCTGAATTCTATAGTACCCCTGTACGTCAGATCCTCGTGCTTAAAGGATCTGAGATAATCAATATCGGATTCGCGGGGCTCTATTATGATCTTGTGGTATTTGCCGTCTCTGTAATACTCTCCCTCCACCTCTTCCTGGGCAAAATATTCTCTCAGCGGCATCGGTCTGAAGTTGATATACTTATCTCCTCTTTCTGCACAATATATACTCGTTGACTGTATATAGTCCAGCAGCTCCTCAGTATCCCTGAATATATACTCATACGGTCCGACATTATGCGGGTTGATGCCGTGAGTCGAGTTTTCCCACAGGATATCCCTGATGCACAGATAGTCCTCTGCTTCCCCCAGAAGCACGGAATTGGAGAAGATAAGCGCTTTTACCGGCTCAAGCAGTGAAAACGTATTGATCACCTCGGGTATTTCCTCATACGATACGTCCATCTGTACCTGCGAAGAGCTCGCAAATGTACCGAACTCCGGATATGGATGGAAATACATCGGCAGCATGCGGTATTTATCATAAGAATGCAGGTGATGGAAAAGCATACGGTATCTGCCGTTGGGCACCGGTACGTTCTGATTGTATATACGGTAAGGATTGATACCCATACCGGTCAGGGTATATCCGTATTCCGCAAAGCATTCCTGAAGAAAATCATAGTAGTCTTCAAATCTCTTCTTAACCTCGTAAATATCCCTTTCCTTGCCGAAGGAAAGCTCCAGGTTGTTGTACGAGCAGTCAAACGATATGCTGTCATGCAGCTTTTCATGCTCCGCGAGACACACATCACCATTCTCATCATACTTTACGGGCACAAAGGAAAACTCATCCATGAATCGTCCTGTCACCTTGTGGACATTTACAAAGTCTACTGCTTCCCGCCCCAGATTCACTATCGGCATTTCTATTTCTATGCCTACATGATCTTCCTTTTCACGTCTCGTCGGGGCTATATACTTATTATAGAGGAGTGAGCGCAGATTGTTTTCTATCCGGTCGCTCTCCCCCTTAAGCAACTGCATGCCCTTTTTCACGAAACCACCGGAGAATCTCTCCCTCACCTTCCACGCATATCTGTTCTTTATCTCCGTAAACTTGAACCGTTCAAACAGAAGTACCTCCTTCGTATCGTCATACCCATCAAAGAAGGCTGCCATTTCATCTATTATGCGTACCGCGGCATCCGCTATGGCTTCCGGCTTACCGTTCTCATCGACGAGGTGTACGGTCTTCAGATCAAACCGCGCCGCGTTTTTCGTATTGCCGATTGCCTTTATCTGTGCGTTGGCATCTATTCTCTCCTGCTCCCTGCATGCCAGATAAATGAGGAGTATCTGAAGGAATCTTACATCTCTCAGATCAATCCCCGCCTCATCCAGAGGATTGAGGTCTATCATCCTCAGCTCTATGTGATCCGCTCCCTTTTCCACGAGGCTTTTCTGCGAATATGCTCCGGCAGGCTTTATCCTCACCGGAAAGTAAAGCTCGGAGGAAGAACGGATAAGCTCATACTCCACAATATTCTCTATACTTGCCGCATATGCTTCAAGGTCATTGTAATCCAGCAGCGGTGTGAAGAAATTCCAATAGCCTATCTCCGAGCATCTGCTGGATGCCATACCGTTATATACATCATTCCCGCATTTCCCCTTTTCGAAATAAGAGCTGTCGAGTAAGGGACTGGCCGCGGATACTGCCACAATGAGCCAGTTGTACAGCTGAGCCATTGCCGCCAGAGCTACATAAAAATCATCCTTGTACCTCCTGAAATCAGACTGCCCCGAGAGCTCAAAGTCTTTGCGCAGGAGCTCATCGGAGAATGAATAATTAAAATGTATTCCCGAGAATGTCATCTTATACCTGCCGTAGCGCACGGCAAGATACTCCCTGTATTCGGTTTTCCAGCTGTCCACTCCGGTAAACTGTGCTATCGGGATATTCTCTTCATTCAGGATATAAGGCGGATTTGAAAAGGGCCACAGGTATTCCTTCACCTCCAGCCCTGCAAGTGTATCTCTGATCTGCTTTGTATATTTCAGAAGCTCATCATAAGCTTCCCTGGCCGTATCTTTGGGATCTGTGTTTATCTCTGTCTGATTCTCGCTGAAATCGCGCACTATATGGGGATCATCTTCCGCAAACGGATGCGGGGTCTGTGCCATAAATCCGTCTCCGGTTACTCTGAGCCCTTCCTTTTCAAGTCCTATCGACCCCTTAAACAGCAGCTTTTTAATGTCTTCGTTTTGATAATGCAGCATGATAAATCTCCCGGCAGTCTGTATCCCTGCCTAAACTACAGCCCCGAATATGCAAGGTACAGCGCATCGACACTGCACTTGTCCGGCATATATTCATTTCCGTGGACGGTTCCTGTATATAAAAGCTCCCCGTCTTTATACGCGAGCAGCCGTGTAAACTCCACCTTCTCCCATTCTCCGATGCTTAAGGGTCTCGTCGAAAAGAAATAACCTCCCTCTATGCTTCTCCTATATAGTGAGTTCCTGTAGTTCGTGTGCACATACATCAGCTCTCCGTCATAGATCAGCAGATTCAGCTTGTTATGCGGAGATATCAGTGTCACTATATCGTCCAGCACCTTAAACCTCTCATCCGGCATAAGTGCCCTGCCCTTACGCTCCGTCTCCTTGTTTATGCAATCTGTGATATAGAGCAGTATCCTCTCACTGTCAGTGCATCCATCCTGAACATAGAAATACGGGCTTAAAGGACCGCTCTCAAATATTGTCCCGTTATGTGCAAGAGTCCATGTCCTGTAGCTCATATCCACTGAAGTAAACGGATGGGTGTTTGCCATCTCGTCATACCCTATTGTAGCAAGCCTTATATGCGCGATCATTGCTGAAGTACTTAAAGGAGAAGCTATCAGACTATTTACGGTGTCACTCCTGTCCGCGCGCCTGTCTTCTTTTTTTAAAAATCCGTTTGCAGTGTCAAATACCGCGATCCCCCATCCATTGGGATTCTCATCCGCATGAGAAAAAAACTCCCTAAGCTCGTCATTTACTGGTTTATGCTTTTTTCCATTCACTCCGAATAATTCGCACATTGTATTTGCGTATTTCCTATAGGTTTACTATGTTATGACGTATTTTACATCTTTTCTATGATCGTTGCAACTGTTTTTTAACAAAAAACTGCGCAGCGGTTTTACACTCCGTCGCGCAGTCTTTGTATCTTATTATTTAGTCTCCCGGACTTATTTCTTGTCCTTAAACTGCTTCTTTGTATTCTCTGAGATGTCATTAAGCTTCTTGCCTGCCCAGTCCTTTCCGCCGAGACCGAAGGCTAAAGCAAATGCAGCCGCTGCTGCTACGCAGATGCAGGTAAACAGTGTCTTGATTATCTCCTGTGAGATACCGAGCTGATTAACTGCCATGAAGCCGGCAAGCGCCAATATGACCACTCTGGTGATAAGCGCTATGGTTCCGGCATTGGGATATACCTTTACGATGGCTCTCTGTACCCATACCGAAGCCGCCCATGCCGCGAGTACTATCAGGCATGCTGCGAGCACCGAAGGCATATAGCCTATCACTACGTTACCTACTTCTGTAAGCACATCTATGCCAAGTATCTTGATGCCGGACACTACGAATATGATATCTATCACCACCGTGACTACACTGCTTATTATCTTTGAAGCCGGAGTAGCGTTTTCATTGCCGTTCTGGTAGGTCTCCTTTGAAAACTTGTCTATACCCGTACCGGCAAGTATGGACTGCACGAGCCCACCCGTGATCCTGCCGAGGAATACACCGAATACTATCAGTATGATCGCGGCAAAAAGAGCGGGTATAAAGTTGAATATCGCTCCCACCATCTCGGAAGCCGGCTGGCTGATAGCAGATATGCCGAGCACCTGCACTCCCGCCACTACAAAGACAACAAGTATGAGTGCATAAACTGTCTTTGCGACTATATCGGAGAATGCGCTTCCATCTTTGGGTGTGATATTTGCCTTTTCCTGAAGAGAATCGAAGTTTGCCTTTTTAAGCAGGGTATTCACAAGCTGGGATATAAGCTTTGCCAGAAATACTCCGAATGCTATGAGTATGACAGCTGCGATAATATTGGGAACAAAGCCCAGAAACTTCGAGACTGTGCTCGTGATGGGAGCTGTCACGCTGTTCATGCCAAGCTTGTCCAGAGCTCCGGGCAGAAACAGGAAGAAAACCACGGCAAATACCAGATTACCTATGACATCAATAGTATCTCCGGAGCTTGCCTTTACCTCGAGCGGTGTGGATGCAGCGTTCTTTTCGAAGAATCTCTTCAGAATCTTCTTTACGATATTGCGGCAGATGGATGCCGCGAACCATGCCACTATAAGCAGCACTACCGCCCATATCACACTTGGTATCGCATTAAAGAAATTTTCGTTCCAATAATACATTACTCAAATCTCCTTTCTGTTATAAAGACTGATCTTATTATAACCCTATATCAAAAGCAATACAAAATCCCTCATTCTTTATCCGGTAAAACATTGACAAATAGAGCATTTATCGAGTATGATACTTATACCCCTTACGGTATGGAGGTGATATTGTGAAGAAATGTATGGATGCTGATAATCTGCATCGCAGACTCGCCAAAATCATGGGACAGATAAAAGCAATCGACCGCATGATCGATGAGGATGTCCCGTGCGAAGATATCCTGTCTCAGATCAGTGCTGCAAAATCCGCTCTGAACAAAGCCGGTCAGGTTGTTCTTGAAGGACATATCAATCACTGCATCAAGGATGCTGTGGAGCAAGGCAACGAAGCGGAAATCGAAAGCTTTACCAAGGCGATAGAGCGTTTCGCCAATATGCAATAATTTCTTTTGACTATGAAAGGCAGTTCTCATGTGGATTGCCTTTTTCTTTTTTGCCCTCTTGACAAACCTATACCCCCATATGTATAATTATATAGGTATACCCCCATAGGTATAGATAGGAGGTTTCTCCATGAAGAAACTAATGTACAGACTTGAGGAACTGATGGAGATAGGTGGGACAAAAAAAGATATCGCCCTTCTCGTCATAGGCGGCGTTTCTCTTATTCTAAGTCTGATAAACAGCCGCTTCCATTTCCTTCCGCTTCCCTTTGAT
>CAJOME010000105.1 GCA_905235585.1 uncultured Lachnospiraceae bacterium
GCTATTTTTCAATGGATGAGCTTCCGCCGCTTGCCGAAGAGAAGTGTAATGAAGAGCAGATACGTATGTGCTTTGACGCATACCATTCGAAAGACTGGACGGTTTGGTTCGATTGACATCCGGAATGAACGCACCGGCGCCACATTCGTATGCTGTGACGATTTCAGAAGCTGTCAGGGTATGAAGGGTGCGGCTGACTTTATAGAAAAAGCGCCGCACCCTTCTGATAGTACAGATATCAGCGTTCGCTCTTTATAGCCTGATACAGGGCCGCATCGGAGCTGTGCTTATACGGAAGAACGTAGAATACACCGACTAATCCGCAGGTGATCAGCGACAACAGACCCCAAAGTATAAATGAAAGATCATATACGAATGACTTCCATTTCATTCCCTTCATCATCATTCTTGACTGCTTAAGAGCATCGGAGCCGCTGACAGAGGGATCCTCAGCCAGAATGTACGGCACCATCCTGTATGAGTATGTCAGGATCACTCCGGGAATGATAAATAATGCAAATCCTATTGCTATCAGAAGATCGCGCAGGAAGATCCCGAGGACGGCTTTGCCGTAATTGTTCTTGTATGCGCAAAACAGCTCGCCGAGGGTTGCATTATCATCCTGGTTTGAAAGGAAAAAGCCGTTACATCCTACTTCCAGGGGATTCAACAGGAAGATATCGATGATTTTGATAATGATCAGGACAACTGATGCCGCCGCAAGGATTGCTAAAGCAATCTTTACTGCATCCGGAGAACCAAAAAGCTCTGACATATCCTGATCACCGCTGCTGCTTCTTGTTGCAGTGGTGGATGCCACAAAGAACAGATTGTAGATGATCGCGACAAGAACTGCCCGCCAATAGTTCTTTTTGAAATTGGACTTTCCTTTTTGCTTTACTTCACTTCTCGACCACATAATAAAACCTCCTAATTGTACAAAATGCGGTATAATTGCACCTGAATTATACAATATATCGATTTAGATGGCAAATATCCCTGAAAGGTGTGCCCTTTTTCCTTTGTGAAAATGGTTGTATAATACAGAAAAACATGTAATGTGGGAGGTTAGTATGATCGAGACTCTGAACTCGCCGGCATTGTATGCCATATGCGGCGGTATAATCGGCTTTGTAGCCGTAGTTTGTCTGGTATTCCTGATAAGAGCCTACAGAGCGGGAATTGCCGCGGGGATGGATAAGGGAATGCTCAGGCGGACCATTACTTCAAGCGTTACCTTTACGATCCTGCCAAGCGTGGGCATTCTTCTCGGGGTAATTGCCCTGTCGGGAAGCCTTGGCACGCCGTGGCCGTGGTTAAGGCTGTCCGTTATAGGCGCCCTTCACTATGAGACCCAGGTTGCACAGGCAGCCGCCGAGCAGGTAGGGGTAGGCACTCTTAGCGCAGCCAATATGACCCCGGTGGGGTTTGCCACGATCGCGCTCCTTATGAGCATCTGTATTCCCTGGGGCATGATCCTTTCATTCTTTTTCAACAAATCCTATCTGAAGAAAATCAAGGGCAAGAACAAAGAGGAAGCAGATAAGGAAAAGACCCCGTCATTCGGGGACTCTGCCATGATCGCCATGTTTATGGGCCTTGTGAGCGCGTACATCGGAAGCTACATCGGAGGTTTCGTCTCCGGGGAGGGGCTTTTTACATTCAAAGGGGATCTGACTCCCATAATAGTGGCGGTAATCTCGGCTGCGGTAATGGCAGTTTTCACATATTTTGCAGAGAAAAAACATATGGTGTGGCTTGAGAGCTTCTCCATCGCGGGCAGTATGCTTGTGGGGATGCTTGCCGCCGTGTTTATATAGGAGGGGCGTGTTATGAATAACGAATACCTTGAAAAATATAACAAAGGCACACATATAATAGGAAGACTTGCCAGTGCCATAGCGCTTTTCCTTCTGGTCGGAGCACCTTTCCTGATCGGGAAAGTCATCGGAGGAATGCCCGATCTGTCAGCGGTTGCAAAGGGCTTTATCTCAGTCGGACTCGTTTGGACAATATCAAGCGTCGTGGAGTTTCTGGTCTACACGCCTATGCTTGGAGCGGGAGGCGGATATCTGGCATTCATAACCGGAAACCTCATAAACATGAAGATCCCCTGTGCGATGAATGCCAAGGAAATGGCGGGAACCAGGTCGGGCACCACGGAGAATGAAATAATCTCGACTCTTTCCATTGCCGCATCAAGCCTTACCACAATAGTAGTGCTGGCGCTTGGTGTGCTTCTTCTGACACCGCTTCAGCCGATCCTTCAGAGCGAGACATTGCAGCCTGCCTTTGCCAACGTGGTACCGGCATTATTCGGGGCAATGGCATACCAGTATTTCAGGAAAAATCTGAAGCTGGCCATGGCTCCGCTGATCATTATGAGTGTTTTGTTTATCCTGGTACCTGCCCTGATCAGCCAGGCCAGCATAATGATACTTCCAAGCGGAGCGATCACCATAGCATTGGCATATATGATCTATAAGAAGAACGGAACGATAGAAAAGGCAGAAAAATGAAGATTATAACGGGATTACTTATTGTTTTGGGTGCGATCATAGGGGTACTGGCAGTGCTTCTCCTTGTTGCGCTTATCAAGACTCTTCTGACGCCGGGTAAGGTCTCGGACTACAAGGCCCCCGGGGCGGACGAAAGAGCGCTCCGGTACGCCGGGATACTTTCCGAAATGGTCCAATATGACACCACATCCCACGATGGCGTCCATGACGTGGAAAGGTTCGAAGGCTTTCACAAGGTCCTGGAAAGGCTTTTCCCGCTTGTGCACAGCAGCCTTGAGAAAACCGATATTGACGGGAACCTTCTATTTTACTGGAAGGGACAAAGCAGCGAAAGACCGTTGGTCCTGATGAGCCATCAGGATGTGGTTCCTGCGGAAGGAGAGTGGATCCATGAACCTTTTTCCGGAGACATTGCCGACGGGAAAGTCTGGGGAAGAGGCGCAAGCGACACCAAGTGTTCCGTGTTCGGATTCTTTCAGGCGGCAGAGGAGCTGTTAAGCGAAGGATATACTCCTCCCATGGATGTTTATCTGTCATCTTCCTGCACCGAAGAGTGGGCGGGAGACGGATGCCCCAAGCTTGTTGAAGAAATGAAAAGACGGGGAGTTACGCCTTATCTTGTGTGCGATGAAGGCGGCGGGATAATAACGGAGCCCGTAGGCGACATTCCCGGGAATTTTGCCATGGTGGGTGTTTTCGAAAAAGGAAAGGCGGACATTAAGCTTACCGCCAGATCAAACGGAGGGCACGCTTCGGCTCCAAAGGCAGGTTCACCCATTGCAAGGCTGGCAGCCTTTGTAAATGAGATCGAGACAAAGAAGCCGTTTAAGAGAAAAATGCCCCCGGAAGTGCAGGCAATGTTTGAAAAGCTGGCGCCATACGCAAGCTTTCCCATAAAGCTTGTCTTTTCAAATATATGGCTTTTTAGGCCAATTCTGTTAAAGGTTCTGCCCTCGATCTCGGCTCAGGCAGGGGCGATGATCCAGACGACCATTGCATTTACCATGCAGAAAGGCTCTGACGCATATAATGTTCTCCCGCAGGAAGCAACCCTTGGCGCCAATATGAGATTCATCCCCCATCAGGGCATGGAAGAAAGTCTTGATATTGTACGTAAAATCGCCGGAAAACATGACCTGGAGCTTGATATAATACGTGCGAGCGATTATTCCGAGTCTGCCGATATTAACGGCGAAGGATTCAGATTTTTTGAGCGGATCATCAAGGAAACCTTCGGGGATCTGCCGGTCAGCCCGTACGTAATGACCGGGGCTACGGATGCCAAATGCTATCAGGAGATCTGTGACTGTGTATTGCGATTTGCACCGGTAATATACGGACCCGAGCAAATGGCAGGAATGCACGGGTTAAACGAGAACATAGAATACAATTGCCTGCCGGGGTGTGTGGATTTTTACAGGAATTTAATTACGAAAATGGGCTAAAACCATTGATTTTACTGGGTTTGAAGGCATTTTTCGGTGTGATTTTTGAAAAATTCCTTCTATTATATATATGTTATATTTCACTGAAATCAGTGTCCATCGTTACCTGCAATATGATCGTAGACAGATATAAGGATTAATGAGATTTTAATGATTTCTAAAAGACCTGTTAAGAAAGACGCGATATAGTCTTTACGAAGACAGGAGGTGGCGCAGATGTTGGAAGCTATTTGTTTCATATTGTTTATCATGGTGTTTTTCAAACTCCTTGGAGTGGCATTCAAGGTCGGCTGGGGAATCTTCAAGATAGTGATGTTTCTTATATTCTTCCCCATTATTGTGCCGGTTATGATAATCGCAGGGTTGGCGGCGGCAGCACTTCCGCTGATCCTTATAGCGGGTGTCGTAGGGTTTGCAACATGAACAGCATAGGAAATAACAGATTAAAGGAGGAAAAATCATGCAGATTACATTGGAAGCAGTAGAAAAGGTAATGGAGCTTACAGGCGCGGACTATTCGAAGGCAAAAGAAGCTCTGCTTAAGGCGGAAGGCGATGTTGATGAGGCCGTAAAGCTCATAACACCGGAAGAAAAATCGGATGACAGGGTAAAAGAGACTGTCGACAAGATCAAGGCAAAGGTCAAGGAAGGTAATGTCGACAAGGTACAGATAAGTAAGGACGGCGAGATAGTTCTGTCGCTTCCCGTAAACCTCGGCATCATCGGCGGCATTGTAGGGCTTGCCGCAGCTCCCTGGGCATTTATCGCGGCTACGATCGCAACACTCGGTTTCGGATGCAGGATCGAGATCATTAAAAAGGACGGAACAACGGACGAGATCATCTGATTGCTGTGGGACACGGGGCATTTCTAGATAGCTTATCATTACACCCGATGAATTGACAATTCTACTATTATGGGATATTCTATATGTGGGATATCCCATAATGGAGGTGACAAATATGGAAGCCATTGCAAAAGAATATGATGCAAAGTTAGATACAAAAAAGAGGATTACACTTAGGGGTTCTTCCTACGATTACTATCATGTAATCGAGTTCCCCAATGGAAAGATCGAACTTGAGCCCAGAGTGCTTGTAGAACCATTTGAGATATCTGAGGATACATTGCACATGGTAGATGCCTCAATGGAAAATCTTAAGAAAGGGAAAGCATCAAAGCCTATAGATCTCACGAGCTTTGCGGATTGAGGGTATTATTACGAAGAGTCAGGCGCATTGGGACAGCTGGAATGAATATGACAAATTCCGGGGGAATGAAAAACCGAATAAGAACTCTGGAGAAAAGCGGATACGGATTCTGCTTGTTCCGGTGCTGTGCCTTGCCTTTGCCGCAGCGGTAATAGTTCTCCATGGAAGGCAGAAGGACAGCCCGGCAGAGCCGGTTGCTTTTGAACAGGATGTACGATCCAAAAGTATCGTTGATGCAAGTCCGGGTACTATCCCGGATTACAGCGGGACGGACGTCATTGAGCTAAATGGCAACAAACCGGGATTTACGCAGGCGGATTATGCCAGCATTACAGGAGAAAACTACAGCGACCTGGACATACTCGGCAGATGCGGTACGGCTGTCGCTATGCTTGATCGGACGATGATGCCGACAGGAGAACGTGAGTCGATAGAACAGATCAGGCCGACGGGATGGGTACAGAAGAAGTATCCCGGGCTTGTTGACTCGGAACCGCCATATCTGTATAACCGGAGTCATCTGATCGCGTACGCCCTGACCGGACAGAATGCAAATGAGAAGAACCTGATCACCGGAACCAGGTATATGAATGCCACCACGATGCTTCCCTATGAGGAACAGGTGATGCGGTACCTGGATAATTCGGAAAATCATGTGCTTTACAGGATATCCCCTTATTTCAAAGGCATAGAGCTTCTTGCGAGAGGTGTAGAGATGGAGGCTTATTCGGTAGAGGATGGAGGCGCAGGCGTTTGCTTCCATGTGTTTGTATATAATGTGCAGCCGGGGATAGAGCTTGATTACAGGACAGGGGAGAACAGGAAGAAATGATCTTTGCGTATCTTGCATGACTCCTTTCTGCGTTCGTAAATATGTTCATATATATGTTCATAAAAATGTTCATAGGTGTGTTCACAAATGTGAACACTGCCAAACAATCAGGCGTAAGCCTGACCGGGTGTAAGGGCGGAGCCCTTTCAAGCGATAATGGGCCCATTTTGGGCACTATTATCTCTGCTTGTTAAGCAAAAAAAGCCCTACATAGTAAATAACAGATCGAGTCCGAAAAAACGTAAAAGAATCCGGAAGTTTTTTGAAATTTTGCCTTTCCGCATTCCATTTATGTTCATAAATATGTTCGCATTTGTGTACATAAACGTGTTCACCTCACAAACTTCGTTTATAGCCAACATTCTGGGGTTCGTTCATCAAGCGTCACTATTTTTTCATGCTCATAATCAAGCATGATCTCAACAGTGTGATGTCTGCCTATCTATATAGGATATCTTCGCAGAGGCCGGCAATCTGATCGTCTCTGTCCCAGCGTGCTTCTATCGTTTTTATCACCTCATAATCCTCTGGA
>CAJOME010000106.1 GCA_905235585.1 uncultured Lachnospiraceae bacterium
GGGGCAGCAGGCACAGCGCTAACCCTTATGGATGCGGCACTTTACATAGGACTTTTGATAATAGGTCTTTCTCCCGTCGCGGAATATGCCGCGGCATATCTGTACGGCAGAGGAGAAGCAGCTTTTGGTGACGATCACAGCGACCGGGGTATCCGGGATGCCGGAGAGGATGATATAGTGAACAATAAGCAAAAATGGAGACTCATAATAGCAGGGTATGTCATCTTTATAGTGTTTGCCATAGTGATGATAGTATCCGTGATAAGGCTGAACGCAAAGATCAATACGCTTTATGGTTTCTCACAGGATCTCGATAAGAGGATAGAGAGTCTTGAATGATGCAGGTTGTGACGGCTCTGATCTTAACATTAGTTAACATAATATTATATTTTCTGTTCGGGTGCGTTCTGTGCGCGTCGAAGAAGAGAGAGCTGAGCCTGACAAGGACCGTATTTACGGGCTTCTTTTTTTATTATCTGCTATTTACCCTGTGCTGCATACCGGTCATGTTGAGATGGAGACCGCTCCATGTGCTTGCAAGGCTGTGGGCTGCAGTGGCGCTTGCCGTATGTATACTCGGAGCGGTAAGGGGTGCGAGGTTATGTAAACCGGCAGCGATAAGGGCAGCTTCCTTTGTAAAGTCGCATATATCGGCATTTGTCGGGATGGTCTGCATCACTGCCGTATTTGCCTCTATCGTCATCATCAGCTATCAGTTCACTCTTGACGCGTCCTTCTATGTGGGAGACGTCACCACGGCGATAAGGACCGATACCATAAAAATATATGATGCTTTTACCGGTGACTGGCAGGATCATTTTGACATGAGGTATTTCTTTGCGACCTTTCCGATGAACGATGCCGTAATGTGCAGTATCTTCCATATCCATCCGCTGCTCTGGTGCAAGATGACGATATCGCTTACCGCCATACTTCTTACCTTCATGGTGCTGTATATGACAGGCCGTCAGCTCTTCGGTGCTTCAGCCGGAAAGATATGCTTATTTTTGCTCTTTGCGGCAGTCGCAGACTTTTTCATGATAACCATATACACTACTGCCACCTTCCTTACTACCAGAAGCTATGAGGGCAAGTGTCTGCTGGCAAACGTGGTGCTGCCCGGGATACTCTATATCTATATCAGGCTGCTGGAGGATGTAAAGGACATGAGGACGTGGCTGCTCCTGCTGCTGGTGGCACTGGGGGCTCCCGTGCTGTCGAGCACCTCCAATATGCTGGTGCCTGCGATGATAGGGGTCACTATCGTGCCGCTCGCGCTTATCAAAAGGGATATAACGGTGCTGCCGAAGGCTGTGATGTGTATGCTTCCGGGAGTATCGCTCACTCTTATATATATACTGTATGTTAAGAACATCGTAGTGTTTTACACTTATCCGAGGTAGGGATGCAGAGCTTACACATCGCGGACGCGGGCTTCGGCTATATCTTCAGGTGCATAGGTCTTTACTATGAGGGGAACATATACTTTGTACTCTATCTGCTCTCGCTCGTCTTTTTGTCTGTGGATTGGAAAGATGTGATAAGAGCGGAAAAAGGCGGACGGCTGAAGGCACTGCTTTCAGCAAAGGGCATGACCGGAAGGATGCGCAGGATATTCCTGCCGCAGCTTATGATGATGGTACTCACTGTCTACAATCCCGTATTCCCGGTGGTGCTCAACTCTATTTTTGATGTGAATAAGGAATATTACCGGTTCATATGGATGACTCCGGTCATCATCTGCGTATCCGCTGCGGCTGTGGGGATAGTCACGGAATATGCCGGAGGAGAGCTATACGACAAATCAGAAAATGCCTCAGGCAATACGGCTTGCGGCAGCGGAAACGATGCATCAGCCGTTAGAAGGAGTGTCTTCAGAGTAAGACAGGCGATCTGCGCCGTATTTATTATATGCATACTGATGGCCGGAGGTACATGGCTATACGCTGACGGATATATTGTTTCTCCGAATGTTTATCATATGCCGACCGAGATACCGGAGGTGGCTGAGATCATACATGAGGATGCCTTGAAGAATAACCCCGAAGATAAATATCCGAGGGCTATGTTTGAGTATGATTACAATATGCTGATACGCCAGTACGATGCGGGGATCATGCTGCCGTGTGACAGAGAGGCTTACCTGAATGCCGTAACGGGAGCGCTTGACTACGACACCATCATGGAGGATACGGACTATTACAACAGACTGCTTGCTGTAGTGGCGCTCGGCATAGAGATACCGGAGGATGCTTTTACGGAGGGACTCGAGGAGACAGATACGGAGTATGTGGTGGTATCCACCGCGAACGAAGTGCTTCCCTACCTGAAAGGCTGCGGTCTGACTGTAGTAAGCGAGACCGCCAATCATACGGTGCTAAGGTATGAGCTGACTGATTATGAGCCGTTCAGTCTCGCGGATTATTCGGATGTGTGGAATGCTTCACCCATGCCATACGATATTCTGATGTAGTATCACTTTTTTTGACGACTAAGACTTTATATAGTATATTCAAGAAAAACCGCTATACATAATGTAGGAGGTCACCGGTTATGAGAAGACGAAAGATCACAAGAGGCGGAAGACTATCGGCGCTGTTTATGGCATTCCTTATTGCCTTTTCGAGCTCATCCACCTATACGGTACAGACAGTTGAGGCTGCGGTATCCAGTGCAGACATACATACCGAAGAAGAGCTTGGAGGTATGCTCTCGGTCGGTACCGTGGTAAGGGACGACTGGAAGTACGACAGCAGGCTTCAGGAACTGCTGACACGGAGAGATCTGGAGGCTGCGGAATACGCAAGAGAGAATAATATAACCGGTACCTACAATACATCGGGAAGCCTCGGCAGCTTCGGTTCGTCAGACGCATCAGGCGAGTGGCTTTCCAATGTGCTTTATCAGGGCGACATACTCCGCTCCGATTCCTTTGACGGATTTATAGCTGTCTATAACGGCGGCGCGGACGCGGCAGTAATAGAGGCAGGTATCAATGAGATAGATGTACTGCTGATACCCATATCCGATTTCAGTGTTTCCTACAACGGTATAGAGACAGACATAGATACATGGGAGACCATGTCGGGCTTCGCGAGCAGGTTTATGCTGCCGCACTGGAACGGACAGGACGGTCTCAATCTGAAGAATAAGACCGCTTACCGCACGAGGCTCTTCATAGTCGGCATACAGGGCGGTATGCTCTCCAAGGGCAGCATATACGACAAGGGTAATATGCTCGACTATGCGAAGTACCTTGATTATATAGGCGCACAGCCCAATGCCGCAAACCTCGCCAGCTACATGGACTACATGAGGACCTTCCAGAACATCACGGACGACGGGGACGACTGGGATGACTGGGATGATTGGGACGACTGGGATGATTGGGACGAGTGGTATGAGGATGTCCAGCGTGGCGGCTCCAGAAGCACGGGAGGCAGAGGCGCATCTACGGGAAATCCGGACAGACCGGGTGAAAATACGACACCCTCTGCTCCGGCGGATAATACTAAGGGACGTACCATAATGATCTATCTGGACGGTGCGGATCTGGGTGAGAGCGCTACTCTCAATCTCTACACCATGCTCACCGAAAGCGCAAAGGGCAGTATAGGTACTGACAACCATATCGTAATAATGACCGGCGGCTCCAAAGAAGCATGGACGAGAAGCGATAACAAGACGATAGGGAGCTATTTATATAATACAAACGGCGAGCAGCAGGCGAATCTTGTTAACACGATCGGTAAGAAAAATCAGCTGTGGGAGCTGCGTGACGGCAAGCTGACCCTTATACAGGACGGTTTTAACGACGGCGGATACATGACACAGGGATCAAATCTTGCCGCATTTATCAAGGCTGTAAAGAGTAAGTATCCGGATGCTTCTTTGTATGACCTCATCATGTGGGATCACGGCGGCGGTCCCGAGGGTGGATTCGGCATGGATGAGAGAAGGACTAATGACCAGTCGATGTCTCTGGTCGATATGACGAATGCGATAAAGGAGAGTGGAGTAAGCTTTGATCTCATAGCTTTTGATGCATGCCTTATGTCGAATGCCGAGGTAGCTCTTGCCCTTTCCCCTTATTCACGGTATTTCATGCTTTCCGAGCAGGAATTTCCGGGTAAGGGCTTAAATGATGGCTATGTAAACGTCATTTCTGAGCTGATAAGTAATAACAACGTGGCTACGACGTATTATGCCCAGAGCATAATCAAGAAAGCGATCGGCTCATATAATGATACGGAGGACAATGATGACGCGATAATGTCACTTATAGACGCAAGTAAGGTGAGAGACGATCTGTCGAGTGCCATAGCAAACTTTGCGAGAGTCCTGAAGGAAGCAATTGAAAGAAATAATCAGGATACACTCAATACTGTCCTGAAAATAAGAAAGTCATACAGCTATATAGAAGTGAAATCAAATGACGCATACACTCAGGATCTGATAGATGTGCAGGGATTCTGCAATGCTCTTATGTCTGACTATAATGGAGAGCTCAATAGCAAGGACAGCCGTCTGTATGCTGCCTGCGAGACCCTGAAGAAGGCAGCGGCCGACAGTATTATTTATAAGCAGATGGCTGTAAGAACCGACAGGGATCTTGCGCAGGGTACAGAGCCCACGGGTTTAAGTATGTATTTCCCGACCTTTTCGATGTCTGTGATACCGATAGGTAAATCCGATGGAAATATTGATCAGGTGCTGGATCTGATCAGTGCCTATAAGAGCAGCGACGGCAAGCTGGACTCATACGGGCAGGCTATAGCGGCCTACGGACTGTGGCTTAAGGTGGGCAAGCTGCTGGGAGACAGTACCGCGTGGAAAGACAGAGATAATCAAAGTGATGCGGCTATGAAAGATTATGTGTGGGGGCTGGGAGAAAACTCCGCCTGGTCCGTTAAAGCACTGTATGACGCGAGCGGTCTGACCAAAGAACAGGCTGATAACCTTATAGCATCACAGATAAGTGATCGTATAAAGAAGTCCAATATTACTGTCACAGACATTACGGACGGTGATATTCTTACCGGCAAAAAGCTTACGGTTACCACGAAGGATCCTAACATTGTGGACAGGGTCGAGGCAAAGATATACGTGAATGAGACTGTGGGCGGTAACACATCGG
Source organism: uncultured Lachnospiraceae bacterium (assembly GCA_905235585.1). Classification (GTDB taxonomy): domain Bacteria; phylum Bacillota; class Clostridia; order Lachnospirales; family Lachnospiraceae; genus NK4A144. Next base: position 5,138 of record CAJOME010000106.1, read on the forward strand.
CAGTATCTCTCGGACACAGTAATATGAGTGCCTCTGAGGTCACAAGAACGACCGGTACGCAGAGCGGAACAGCTACAGTCAATATTGATCCCTATGATAATAAATGGCTTGTACTGGATGGTCATGTAGTCAGCTATTACGATACGGAAATAAGGAGTCTTACCGATAGCAACAATGTTGAGACTTCATACAGAGTGGGTATCATCCCCGTGGCATACTGGAAGGAAGCAAGAATAGGAGATGCTACCGACAAGACTCTGAAGGCAGCGATAGATAATAATAAGGTGATGGTGGGAGTGCTGGAGATCAGATTTCCTTATGATGAGGAAAAGAAGGCATATTCTGATACAGGCACTATTACGGATTTCAGAAAGGTAAATAACAGCAGTATAGCCATATCCGGATATACTATCGGAAAAGGAGAGATCTACGAGCTGCTGGCAGGCTTTGATAACGGTAATAACGCGGATGAGCTAAGATCCATAGGTGTCATCAAGGCTACGGAGAACAATATGAACTCGGCTTCTTTCTCACTGATAAAGGATCTTAAGGTTGAGTACAGCATCGTAGACGCGTATGAATCAAGATATGAGCTGAACAGTACGAACTTCTCTGGTGATGGTGATTTGAGAGCGGTTGATGATTTCAGCTGTACCATGTCGGCTGAAGATACTGCAGCCGCTAAAGCAGCTCCCAGCGCTTCAAAGGAGACTGCTGATCAGAGCAGCCTTACCGGTGATACAAATTACGACGACAGAGACACCAAGTCTGCTGACGGGAATGCGGCTAATGCGGATGCGACGGATGTGAGCACGGCAGACGACGGGGCATCGGATATAGCAGTACCTGATGGAGCGGAGACAGGTGATAATACAGGCGCAGGCTCCACAGGCACACCTTCCGTTACGGCAGGAAGCGGCGCAGCAGAGTCAGCCAATGCCGACACCGTAGCAGCGGCTGTGCCCGATACGGCTGTAGTGACTATTACGACAGCGCAGCAGGTCTTCCTTGCAAATATCGAGGCAGGACTTCAGACCGGCATGATCACATTGGAGCAGGCTGCGGCACTTATAGGTGAAGCAGGTATCCTGCCCGAGCAGGTAGACGCTTATACAGCAGGAACGGCGGTGGTAGCCGACAGTCCGGTGGCAGCTGCTCCTGCAGCAGCGGCACCCGTGACGGAGCCTGTATCAGATCCGACACTTATTGCGGCAGATCCCGCAGTGGCAGCGGGGACGACCGATCCCGCATCAGTGACGTGCACACCCTCAGCGACAGGACTTGACGGCAGTGATCCGGCAGCGGATGTC
>CAJOME010000107.1 GCA_905235585.1 uncultured Lachnospiraceae bacterium
ATTCTTCTTCGCAAGCCTCGCCCTGTCACACATCAGTCTTACAGTAAGGCTCCTGTCTTCTATCTTATATATACCGTAGCTGAGCGTAGAGCCGCATCTGGAAGCCTCTTCCACATGATAGTTAAGCGTGAGCATCTCGATATAATCAAGTATCTCATGCTCCTCTTCATACTCAAAAAGGATCGAAAACATATCAGCCTGATATCTGGCTGCTATACCGTCCCACGGAAGAGAAGCGTGTATCACCCTTCCGAGCTCTCTCAGACATTTATTGCCGGCTTCAACGCCAAACCTGTCGTTAATGATGCGGAATCTGTCGATATCCACGGAAATGATCACAAACTTGCTTTCAGGCTTCATGAGGATGCGCTCCTCCGTATTCTTATAGAAGCGCTCGCTGTTGCAGAGTCCGGTCAGCGAATCATAGTCAGCTCTGAACTCCAGCTCTGCCTTTATCTCCATCTCGGTATTCACATCCTGTATACAGCCGGTGATACGTGCCAGCGAATTACCTATACCCATCAGAGCCTGAACCGTAAGAGTGAACCACAGAGCGACCCCGTATTTATTCATCAGTCTTATCGTGATCTCATGCGTATCACTGCCTGCCTTGACACGCTTTAAGAAGTCCTCGTACTTCCCCCTGTCATCCGAATGGGGTACCAGACCCTCAAGCAGAGACCACTCATCGCTCAGCATATTGTCATTTACATCAAACATGCTCTCGAAGGTAGTACTCAGATAATAATCCTTATCGGCCGCGTCATATTCAAAGACATATATACCGGTCAGCTCATTGACATGCTCGGAACGCTCGAAATTCTTTGCAAGCTCATTCTTTGCCTGATTGTCACTCTTGATATCCATGTAACGTCTGCTCGCCACATAGTCCTGCACAATATCATGGGACAGCTCGTTTATATCTTTGGCTATAAGATAGACCCTGCCCTCTTCAAATACCGCATTTATTGAATACCAGTGGTATGTACCGTCCTGATAGAGAAGCCTGACCTTGCTGTCTATCATGTCACGCCCGATATGCGAAGCCTCCTCGAGTCTCGTCGGACTCGATGCGAACATGAAGTCCTCACGGTCATCGGGATAAACCACATGATTAATGAAATATTCCCTTAACGCCTCATAGTCCTTGACCCTCTTGTCCACCATCGAAAGGATATTCTCCTCTCTTATACGGGTACAGTTCATAGTGTTCAGGTCTATCTCCCATATGACATCCTGTGTCTTCTGCATCGCTTTATTGTAGTTTTTGGTGGATTCATTCAAGGCCTCAAGCTGCTTTGAGATATCATCCTTTGTCGCGGCTACGATATAGACCTTTATATTGTTTCTCATACGCAGGCGGGTGGTCCTTATCTGTACGTTCCTGCGCAGTCCCGGAGAATAGACCTCCGAGTCCACAGACGAGGAATCACCCTCAAAAAGCTTCAAAGGACAATCCTCACACTGTGCCTTTCCTCCCTTCAGGAGCTGATAGCAATATCCGAGACTCTCTCCCGGTATCCTCTCCGCCAGGGCATTATTTTTATAGAGTAGATGCAGCCTCTCATCCACGGCATACGCCCATGTCTTTATGGGATCCAGTATGTTCTGTACCAGCTCTACGTCGTGAAGAGATACATTCTTACCTACGAACTGCTCCTCTTCCTTCAGCTTTTCGGAAAAGAGCGCATATGTGTTTTTATGCTTATTGACGGAGAAAAACAGAGCCTCCGACGCTTTCATGTACAGCTCCGCGATATTGAGCTTGTCATCATGCTTTACGGAAGATACACCTATCGAGACTACTTCTTTAAGATTCTCGCTGTATGCACCCCATGATATCCTCAGGGAGGAAATGATCGAAGAAGCCCTGTCACAGAGCACCATCTCGTCCTTTATCCCGAGAAGATAAGCAAATATGATGTCATCTCCGCCCGAAGCCACCACATCAGATCCTCTAAGCACACCCTGTACCACGGAGAGCGCATTGGCCACTGCTTCATCAGCCTTCTCCCTGCCCTCCTTTACCGAGAGCGACCTGTAGTCAGTCAGTTTTATGACAAAAAGATTGGCAACATCATATATCGGTATCTCATTTAAGAAATCCTGAAGTCTGCAGAAAAAATCTATCCTGTCGGAACCGGAATCAGCCTCTATCCTCTCGATGGCTCCCGATACGCATCCGTCCTTACTTGCCGTAACCTCTACCTGAAACCATGAAAAATCACCGGCTCTGTCAAGAAACCGCAGATATGTGTAATTCCTGTGTGAAAGATCATACTCCTGAGTAAAAAACAAGATAGCCCGTTTGCAATCGTCCGTATGAACCTTTGCTCCGAACTCAATATTACCTACGAAAGGCATAAGGGTACTGTCTACAGGCAGAACATCCATGACAGAACTGTCAAAGATCATCCTGTCCTCAGCACGATAGTACTTAAAAGAAACCCTCATATGTTCTCCTCCGAAAGCTATATTAACCATTTTATTATGTTTTATGTTAATATGCAAGCCTAAAACCTGTTACGATAGCGTAAAGCAATTTTCGGAAACAAAAGGATAGAATATTCCCAACGTTATGAAATGATCAGATTTGTTTCCGTCATTATACCACTATTATCTATATATGCACATATTCTTGCTCTGTTACTATAGCTTCCCGCTCCTTCTTCGTTACTGTTCACACCTTACAGGTGCTCACAGCAACCGGAGTGACAAATAAGCCCTCATAACGCAAGTGTGCCGCCTTAACGTTTTCCTCTTATTTCACATACAGCGCCACCCTGAAGGTCACATTGGGATGATGATCGTTTCCGGGCAGAGGATCCCTTATTGCAGCAGGATATTTATTTCCCGGGCAGGATCCGCCCATGAGGCTATATCCACCGCTTCGCATGACATAGCTTGAACCGCTCCGCTCCTGTGTCCATTCCCAGTTGTTGCCTGCGAGGTCGTAGATGTTATTGGACTTTGCTTCTTCCCATGCGCCCGTGTAGTTACCGCGTGCACCGTCCGAGAAGCTGTCGTTGGAATAATTGCCCCAGCCCGTGCTGTCGGCTTTGACATCGCTTATGAGTTTATTGCCTGAATCGACAAGCCATTGGAGCGTAGTGTCCCAGTTGATGCCCCACGGAAAGAAGCCCTGTACTGTATCATTATCTGCATAAAGCCTTTGGCAGACTGTGGTCGTATCCTGTGGTGAAAACCGGACCCATATCTGTCCGGGCTCACTTTCAGTGACACGCCTGCTTGCCGGAAGTCCGCTATCTCCTTTACTCGCTTCATACCTGCCCATGTAAAAGCCACCGTATCTATCCACGCTTGCGACCATCTCCTGATAGCTGTCAAGCGCGGTTTCATCCCGGTAATCAGAGAACGAAGCGCCGAAGAAATAACTGCCAAAATCCCGTACGGCAAGCTCCGTTACAGTAGTCGGTATCCATACATACTCACTTCCATCAGGACCTATAACTACAAGTCCGGTATTTATGGTCTGCTCGCCTGCCTTTGCAGATACCATGAACTGTGCAGGGATATATGCCGTATCACCACCCGCATCGGTGTAGATACTTTTTTCCACTGCTCTTTCACCCGCGACCACAGAGGGAATCTGCACATTTTCAGGTGTCCGGGCAGCAGATGACGGGACACTCTCTTCCGGCTCCTGTACTGTCAAATATCCCTGTGCTGTCAGAGACTCCTGTGCTGTCAGAAACTCCTGTGCCGTCACGATGTCCGATTGCACTGCCGCACTCTCCGGCTGACTGCTTCCCGAAGCTGCACTGCCGCAGGCTGATAGGGCATACAGTAAAACGACACTCAGAATAAGAACAGCCAATGTCTTTCTCTTTTTCCCTTTATTTATCATCATGGCTCTCCTTCCTCCTGTTCTGGTCTGATGCGCAGAATGGCAAAACCCATTTCAATCGCTGCTCTTTAGGTCACAGAGTCTTTCGCTTACATCCCACAGCTCTTTTGCGTTTTCCGTATTGTAGGAAAGCTCTGAACTTTTGATCGCCGTGGTGCTACGGTCGTAGTAATTTGCAGATGTTGCCGCCAGTTCATCATTTACGACCAGCTCAGCATAAGCATCAGAAGATTTCTCCAGATCGCCGAAGCGCTTCGGCATGGTCAGTTTTACAAAGGTGGCACGGGCCTTATCCACCGGTGCGAAATTCGTCTTCATATAGCCCGGATTAAAGGCATTGACACGGATGCCGCTTCCCTCCGCCTCCAGCCTTCTTGTCAGTTCATAGACAAAGTACAGGTTGCAGAGCTTTGAGAAAGAATAACGTAGACGCGACTCTTTTCCGGTCTCGGACGGATGCGCAAGTGCATCCGTACCTTCCCAGACCATCTTCCCAATCGGAGAATCATGCATATCGCTGCTGGTTGCGAAGATCTTTCCATCCGGTTCCATGCAGGGCAGCATCAGATTTGCCAGCAGGAAATGTCCGAGATGGTTTGTCTGAAATACGATCTCCATGCCATCCTCCGTCATGCCGGTGTGCATCCCATTGATCCCGGCATTCAGCAGCAGAGCATAGATCCTGCCAAGGTCTTGTTTCTCATAGTCTGCCGCAAAACGGCGAACGGAAGAAAGAGATGCGGTATCCAGCTGCATGCTCAGGATGTTCTCATTTCCGCTTTCATCCTTTATCTTTCTGACAGCTTCCTTCGCTTTCTCCTGATTACGGCAGGCAAGGATCACTCTGTATTCCTTATTCCTCGCGATCTTCTTTGCGGTTTCAAAACCAAGTCCGGAATTTCCTCCGGTTATGACGACTGTTCTCATATTCATTTACCTCCTGTCTCAAAGCTGTTGCTTAAAAGTTATACTTCAGGTTTTATTCCATCGCCTGAAGCGATCATATTTTCGTAAGTTCCTACTTATTATAGTGTAGGTTCTTACCTTTGTCAAATATTTTTTTATTCTGCATATGGATCCGGCAGCAGATATGTTACTGTTCACACCTTACAGGTGCTCACAGCAACTGGATTTGCCCAATAAAATTGCCTTCGGCAATGGGGCAAATCCTTGTATTGGCTTCTGTAATCACGCTCAGCGCAGCTAGTGCGCAGAGCTGTCTGAACAGTAACGCAGATATTCCGACAGAACAATGTTGGATACATCGATCCCCTTTTCGGTAAGAGCGATCCTGCCGTTTCCCCGGGTCATAAGTCCCCGGCTGATGTGCTTTTCTATCACTTCTCCGTATATATCCCATATATCGCGGTCAAACGCATTTAGAAAATCCTCCTCCGATACACCGCGTATCTCCCTGAGTCCGAGATACATAAACTCCTCCATGCCGGACTTGTCATCTATGCTCCTGTCTTCTGCATGCTCAGCGCCCGGAGCTTTAAGATACGAGCTGATATTATCTGTATTGGTATATCTTCGTCCACCGATAAATGAAGCCGCGGATATCCCGAAGCCCGCGTATTCCTTTCTTTCCCAGTACCTCAGATTATGCCTGCATCTGTGATCATGTGTCCCGCTCTTCCTTGCGTAGTTGGATATCTCGTATCGGTCATAGCCTTTATCCGACAGATATTCCTGAGTAAGCTTATAAAGCCTGTAGGTCTCTTCCTCACCGGGCAGATTGAGTCTGTCCTCTCCGATGTCAAAAAACGGGGTTCCCTCTTCGATGATTAAAGAATATGCCGATATGTGCTCGGGCGAAAGAGCTGTGACATGATCTATGGTTTTAATAAGAGACGCTTCGGTCTGACAGGGAATCCCGGTCATTATATCGACGTTTACATTTTCTATCCCCGCTTCTCTTACGATATCATAGGATCTTAGAAAATCAGCCGTGACATGTATCCTGCCGAGTGCCCTAAGCTCCTTATCCGATGCCGACTGCAGACCGATGCTGGCACGGTTTACTCCGGCTCTGACATATCCTCTGACTTTATCCGATGTAACCGTGCCCGGATTCATCTCCATCGTGATCTCCGCATCATCGGATATATCCGAAGCCCTGCTTATACTGCTCAGTATGGATGATACGGCATCTGCGTCAAGAAGACTCGGCGTACCTCCGCCGATATATACAGATACGATATTCCTGCCTTCGATGATACTGCGCTTTTCGTCTGTCTCATGCAAAAGGGCCGATATATACTCACTGCGCACATCCTCAGATGCCGCAAAAGAATTAAAGTCACAGTAGAGACACTTTCTTACACAGAAAGGGATATGTACATATACGGAGATATCTCCGTCTGGATATTTACTCTTCATCCAGCTTCAGCACAGACAGGAAAGCCTCCTTCGGTACCTCCACGGAGCCGATCTGTCTCATCTTCTTTTTACCCTCTTTCTGCTTCTCGAGCAGCTTTTTCTTTCTGGTTATATCTCCGCCGTAGCACTTGGCAAGCACATCCTTGCGTACTGCTTTCACGGTTTCCCTCGCTATCACCTTGCCGCCCACGGCTGCCTGTATGGGTATCTCAAACAGATGTCTGGGTATCTCTCCCTTGAGTCTCTCGCACATCTTTGAGCCTCTCTCGTAAGCGGAGCCCTTAAACACGATAAAAGACAGAGCGTCCACATATTCCTTGTTTATGAGTATATCAAGCTTTACAAGCTCAGACTTCACATATCCCTTCATCTCATAATCAAAGCTCGCGTAGCCTCTTGATCTTGATTTTAAGGCATCAAAGAAATCATATATTATCTCATTCAGCGGCAGATCATATCTGAGCAGGACTCTGGTCTCCTCAATATACTCCATGCCTGTCTGTACTCCTCTTCTTTCCTGACAGAGCTTTATGATGGCACCGAGATACTCTGTGGATACCATGATCTCCGCAGATACGACCGGCTCTTCCATGTAGTCTATCTCCGAAGGCTCGGGCAGGTTGGAGGGGTTGGTAAGCTCTATCATCTCTCCGTCCGTTTTATAGACTCTGTATACCACACCCGGCGCAGTAGTGACGAGCTCAAGGTCGTACTCTCTTTCCAGTCTCTCGGTCACTATATCAAGATGCAGGAGACCAAGGAAACCGCATCTGAAGCCAAATCCAAGTGCCAGAGAAGTCTCCGGCTCAAAGGTCAGCGACGCGTCATTAAGCTGCAGCTTTTCCAGCGCATCCCTGAGATTCGGGTAATCCCTTGTGTCTGCAGGATACACACCGCAGTAAACCATAGGATTCACCTTCTTATATCCGGGCAGCGCTTCGTCGCACGGATCGGCTGCGGACGTAACGGTGTCACCTACTCTGGTCTCCCTCACATCCTTTATTGAAGCAGTGAAATAACCTACCATGCCGGCAGACAGCTCATCACAAGGTATGAATCTTCCAGCGCCGAAGTAGCCTACCTCGACCACTTCTTCCTCGGTTCCGTTTGCCATAAATCTGATACGGTCTCCGGGACGCATGGTACCGTCAAATACACGCATGAATACTATGACCCCCTTGTAAGGATCATACAATGAGTCAAATATCAGGCATTTAAGAGAAGCCTCGGCTGACCCCTTTGGCGCCGGTATCTTTTCGACTATCGTCTCCAGCACCTGATCTATCCCGAGTCCGGCTTTTGCCGATATCCTCGGAGCATCGAGCGCCTCTATGCCTATCACATCCTCTATCTCGTTTGCCACTCTGTCCGGATCGGCAGACGGCAGATCTATCTTATTCAGTACGGGAAATACATCCAGATCATGATCCATGGCAAGATAGACGTTCGCAAGGGTCTGTGCCTCCACTCCCTGTGACGCGTCCACTACAAGCACGGCTCCGTCACATGCCGCGAGGGATCTCGACACCTCATAGTTGAAGTCTACATGTCCGGGCGTATCGATCAGATTGAAGATATACTCTTCTCCGTTTTTTGCCTTATATACGGTACGCACCGCCTGTGACTTGATGGTGATGCCACGCTCGCGCTCGAGCTCCATATTATCGAGCACCTGATCCTGCATCTCACGCTCGGTAAGCAGACCCGTCATCTCGAGTACCCTGTCTGCAAGTGTGGACTTGCCGTGATCTATATGCGCTATAATGCAGAAATTTCTGATATGATCCTGAGCTGTCTCCATATATCCCCTTCAGTATAAAAAACTATAAAATAAGCGACGACCGAAAACGGCCGCCGCACTATACTCAAGCTATGTCTCAATCCATCTTGTTCACTGCCCTGCTAAGGCGTGAAACCTTCCTTGAAACATTATCCTTATGATAAACACCCTTGGAGCCGGCTCTCTCAATAGTCGAGATCGCTGCCCTGAGTGCCTCTCCTGCAGCCGTCTTATCCTTTGACTCGATAGCCTCACGAACCTTCCTTATGGAAGTCTTGACTGCCGAACGGACTGACTTATTTCTCTCGGCTCTCTTTGCGCTTGTCCTGATCCTCTTCTTCGCGGATTTAATGTTTGCCATGCTACACCTCCTATCCTTTAAGATATCATATTCTCCAAGATGACAGTCGGAATCGCTTCCGTACACGGCCTGACATCGAAGACAACATATTTAATGTGTCGGGTCGGACACACTCGGTTATTATAATTAATCCCCACACCCATTGTCAACACTAAAAAGCTTAATGACAGCGAATAATAGCGAATTGTTTATGATACGGTTTATGATGTAGAGCAGAGTGCCGAGTGTCCATACTATGATGAGATTTACAGGAAACGATAAAGGGAAATCCACGTGCAGCCCTATCGTAAAGCCTATATATCCGAAACAGAAGCACTGTACAAGATAGACAGGCAGTGCCATATCTCCGATATAGCGAAGCAGACCGTAGAGCCTGTGCCTTTTTTCAAAGAAAGCAGTAAGCCTGTCATTTGCCATATATCCGCAGGTAAGCAGCGACAAGCCGGTACCCAAAACCCCTGTCATGATAAGAATGGCGGAAAAATATCCCCGGTCTGCCCTTTTTCCCATAATAAATACAATAAAAAGAAGTACGGACGCGATAAGTGAAAGCAGCACTCCGTGCCTGCTCCCGTAAGCCTCGCCGGTCAGGGCATTTTCTTTTTTCTCTATATGCTCTTTAAGCAGATAGCCTGAAAGCATTGACAAAAGACCTATGACGTAGAGCCTCTCCTGTCCCGAATACAGGACAACATACAGGATCGCAAGCATTGCGCACATTATATACATAATGCTTCTGTAAGGACATTTAGCGGCAAGAAAAAGAATTATGTAAAAAACAAGGATCGCCGTTATGAACCAATACAGGGTCGGATATATGAATATCGCGATAAGCTGCTTCGGATCGTCCAGTGAATAATAACCCATAAAGAAAGTCAGGATATAGGCGATGACAGTGATCGGAAGTATCCGTAAAAGCCTCTTCAGATACCATCTGCAGGCGGCACGCATCCCGTCCTTTTTCATATCAATCCTGTCTATGGACGGAGCCAGAGAAAATCCGCTCACCATGAAGAAAAGATTGTTACCGAGATCCTGCCCCAGAAATGTGAGAAACTTCCATTCTCCGGGCAGTATGGTATTGCAGTGATATAGATAGATCATTATGCAGGCAGCCGCTTTTATGATATCGACAATAGCTAACCTGCCTCTGACCGCTCCTTTAGCCTCAGTCACTCTTTAAAGCCCCAGGCAATGAGCGCAGTGAGCCTCTCCTCCGCTTCATCGTAATCAAAATTGTCTATCAAATGGATGATCTCATCTATCTCATCCTGCACCGTCTCATCCTTGTAGCTGATATGCTTAAGCCTTGATGCCATATCCCCTGCCGCGTCATAGTCCATCTCCTTAAGCATGCCGAGCATATCTTCCAGTCTTTCCTTCAGTACATCCAGCTCCACCTCATCGGAATCCCTCAATGTATCGTCGTCATAGACCGCGATACCGAGAAACTGCTTTATGGAGTCCGCCACCTCATGATACAGTGGCGCAAGCGCAGGATGCTCCTTTTCTATCGCATCCCAGTCTTCATCCTTCGCGAGATCCTCAAGCTGCTTTGCCTTGTCCGAGAGCGCATCCGCTCCGATATACTTTGCCGAGCTTTTAAGTCCATGTACCGCTATACGATAATCCTTCGAATTTCTTTCCGTAAAGAAGCCCTCCGCATCAGAGAGCGAATCACTCTCTACAAAAGTCGAAAGCAGCTCCTTGTAGACATCCATGCTGCCCATGACATTTTTCATACCTTCCTTGTAATCTATCCCTTTGAGTACAGACAGCTCGTCATCTTCAGATGGCGCGGCTTTGGGCTTTGCTTCTGTTACGGTCTTTTTCCTGCTCTTCTTATCGGACACATACTCATCCACAGGTTTTTTGCAGCCTTCGGGTATCCATCTGTTCATTATGTCCGCCAGCTCTTCGAGCTTGATAGGCTTGGGAAGATAATCATCCATTCCCGACGCTATGAACATCTTGCGCGCATCCTTTACCGCGTTTGCCGTAAGTGCCACTATCGGTACATCCGTCGCCCCGTCCACATCAAGCTTTCTGAGATGTCCCACGCACTCTATACCATCCATTTTCGGCATCATATGATCCATGAATATGATATCGAAATTGTGCTCTCTGAAGAACACATTCAGTGCCTCGTCTCCTGACATTACGGCTGTGATATCCGCCTGATACTGTCCTATGAGTCCCTTTGCCACCTCGAGATTGACCTTGTTGTCATCCACGATCATTATCCTCGCATCCGGACATATAAACGGCAGACGGAATACATCATCATCGCGGTCTCTCATATAGTCGGGGTCGAAGAATGCCTCCTTATTGTCAAATACCTTGAGCGGGATACTGATGCTGAAGGTCGAGCCCTTGCCATACTCCGATATACACCTGATATCACCCTTCATCAGATGGAGCAGGTTGCGGCTGATGGAAAGGCCGAGTCCCACACCCTTGACTGATTTATTCTTTGTTTTATCCGCATACTGGAAGGAGTCGAAAATCGAATCTATCGCTTCTTTCCTGATACCCACGCCGGTGTCCTTTACGTCCACATAAAGCAGACCTTCATCGTCGTCACTGTGCTTAAAAGCCAGTATGACGTCGATCCTACCCGAATTGGTAAACTTCACAGCGTTGCTCATCAGATTAATAAGCACCTGCTTTATCCTCTGACTGTCGCCTATCAGTCCGTCCGGCACCTTGCCGTCAAATGAGAAATCAAGCTCCAGCCCTTTCTCTTCCACTCCGGTGGCTATCATCTGATACAGATTGAACAGCATATCACTGAGCCTGAATTTCTCCTTAAGTATCTCTACCTCTCCCGACTCGATCCTGGAGAAGTCAAGGATACCGCTTATTACAGACAGAAGATTATCGGCAGATCCCTTGATGCCGTTTGCGAATCGGCGTGCTTCATCATCAATGTCATCCTTTGCGAGCAGGAGCTCCGAGAAGCCTGATATGGCATTAAGAGGAGTCCTCACCTCATGTGAGATAGCTGACAGGAAGTCACTCTTGGCA
>CAJOME010000108.1 GCA_905235585.1 uncultured Lachnospiraceae bacterium
AAAACCTAAAAGGCACTTTGTTACTGACATAGAAGCGAGATAACTGCGAGCAACAAACTATATGCAAGCCGTAGAGCCATCAGACACTATCGCAAAAACCTATAGGTTTTTGTTTACGATACGCGTCTCATAGGCTCCCGTAGCGATATCTGTGAAGCGTACAAACAAAGACACCTTATTGTCAGCATCAAGTGCTTCCCATACTGAATTTGTAAAGCTGTCTATATCACCCTCCATCAATACCGGAGTGGGTTCTCCCTCAAAAGACGGCAGCGGATCTCCGTCACCCATATAGGTATGAATGAAATGTCCCTTTCCTGCTCCCGGTGTCGTATACGAAAAAGTATACCGGTTGTCGGAGCCGGGATCTCCGTTATCCGACTTCAGTATAGACATCTGATATGTAAACGCTCCATTCTCCACATGCATCACGCCGGATATCCTGGGTGTGTAGTTTGGCGCGTCGGGTTCAAATCTGCGGCTTCTCAGACTCTCCTCAAAGCTGAGTCCCTTTTCCAGCCCGTCATACACGGTATCCGTCTGATCTCCGTTGGTCACTATCGTATCATTGCCGAGTACTCTCACCGGAGCATAGATGATAAGTGACGGATCCTCAAGCTTTGACGGATCGTATGCCTCTGTTCTTATTCCCTCTCCGTCCTCGACAAATATACGGTTTCTCGAATTGGATGACCTGCCCATTATAAAGTATGCGGCTACCGCACATCTTCCATCCTCAGACACTCCGATCACTATCCCGCGCCCGGGATATGAAGTGTGTGATATTTCTTTATAAAGGTTTACATAATTCATATTGGGTTCTCCTCCGATCTTTTGCTCCTGTTTGGTTAATATTCACAGACCTTTAAGCTGCGATAGGGACGGGGTGTACCATGCCGTGTACTGTACCCATATACTATACCCTGTCCATGCTGCTGTATTCCGGAAAGCAGTCAAAGGTCGCAAAGTAATCCGCCAGTGTCTGCGCCCTTCTTATCAGGCTGAAGCTGCCGTCCTCATGAAGAAGTACCTCGGCACACCACAGCCTGCCGTTGTAGTTGTACCCCATAGCCGAGCCGTGCGCTCCCGTGTCATGGATGTAGATCAGATCTCCCATCTCTATCTCCGGGAGCATCCTGTCTATCGCGAACTTATCGTTATTCTCACACAAAGAGCCTGTGACATCATACTTATGATCCTCTGCTGCCGATTCCTTACCGAGCACCGTGATATGATGATATGATCCGTACATCGCCGGACGCATGAGATTAGCCGCGCAGGCATCCACACCTATGTACTCCTTGTAAATATGCTTCTCATGTATCGCCCGTGTAACAAGGGCTCCGTACGGTCCCATCATGAAACGACCCATCTCCGTATATATCCTTACATCATCCATGCCCTTTGCGGCAAGGCTGCGGTCATATGCCTCCTTTACGCCGACACCTATCCTGTCTATGTGGTTCGGCTCCTGATCGGGAGTATAGGGTATGCCCACTCCGCCGGACAGATTAATGAAATCTATACTGACATCGCATTTGTCCTTCAGCTCCAACGCCAGCTCAAACAGCTGTCCGGCGAGTATAGGATAGTACTCATCCGTGACCGTATTGCTCGCGAGAAACGCATGTATCCCGAAGTGCTTCACCCCGTGATCTTTAAGCATCATGAAGGCCTCCTCCATCTGATCCCTCGTCATGCCGTATTTGCTGTCTCCGGGGTTATCCATGATGTCGTTTGATATAGAGAACGTTCCGCCGGGATTGTACCTGCAGCTTACCGTATCGGGGAGCTCTCCCACATTTTCCAGATAATAGGGTATCATGGTTATATCATCAAAATTTATCAGGGCTCCGATCTTTGCGGCATACTCATATTCCTCCGCCGGAGTATCGTTTGATGAAAACATGATATCCTCACCTGCAAAGCCTGCCGCATATGCCATCTTAAGCTCAGCCATTGAGGAGCAGTCACATCCAAACCCGTAATCCTTAAATATCCTTAATATAAACGGATTGGGTGTAGCCTTCACCGCAAAATACTCCTTAAAGCCCTTATTCCATGAAAATGCTTTTTTTACCTCTTCGGCATTATGGCGTATGCCGGCTTCATCATATACATGATATGGCGTACCGTATTTGGCCGCTATCTCCTCGGCTTTTTCTTTTGTCAAAAAAGGTCTTTTTATCATACTATCCCCCAATCTATCTCATCTACTCCGTTTTCCTTCAGGAATCTGTTGCACTTTGAGAAGTGCCTGCACCCGAAAAAGCCGTTATATGCCGACAGAGGACTCGGATGCGCCGCCTCCAGTACGAGGTGGTCCGGATTAGTAATGATATCCTTTTTATCCCGCGCATTTCTCCCCCAGAGAAGAAACACTACAGGCCTGTCCTCATTATCCACCGCTTTTATTATCGCGTCGGTAAATTGCTCCCAGCCTTTTCCCTTATGTGAATTAGCCTCGTGCTCTCTCACCGTGAGCACGGCGTTAAGGAGTAATACTCCCTGTTCAGCCCATTTGGTGAGATCACCCGTATCCGGTATCTTCTCACCCACATCTTCATGTATTTCCTTATAAATGTTCTTTAATGAAGGCGGTATCTCCACTCCCTTAGGTACGGAAAAAGACATTCCCATCGCCTGATCAGGCTCATGATAAGGATCCTGTCCCAGTATCACAGCCTTTACACGTTCAAGCGGCGTAAGATGCAGTGCCGTAAACAGCTTATCTGCCGGCGGATATACGACATGGGACTGATATTCACTCTTAACAAAAGCATAGAGCTTTTTATAATAGTCCTTGCGAAACTCCTCCTTTAAGGCTCTTTCCCATCCTCCGGTCAGTCCTGCCATCTCACCGGCACTCCTTCTTCCCTGAGGTATTTCTTTACATCGGAGATCGTAAGCTCCCTGTAGTGAAATAACGAAGCTGCAAGAGCGGCCTCTGCGTGCCCCACGGTAAAAGCCTCCTTAAAATCACTGAGGCTGCCTGCTCCTCCCGAAGCGATGACAGGCACTGCGACGCTGTCCGCAACAGTCCTTGTAAGCTCTATATCATAGCCGTCCTTTGTCCCGTCTGCATCCATTGATGTGAGCAGTATCTCTCCGGCTCCGAGCTCTACCGCCTTTATCGCCCACTCTACGGCATCAAGCTCCATATCGATCCTTCCGCCGTTCTTATACACTGTCCATCCGCTCCCGTCAGATCTGCGTTTGGCATCAATGGCCACCACGACACACTGTGAGCCGAATTTGTCCGCTGCCTCTGATATCAGTGTAGGCTTCATGATCGCCGCGGAATTTACTGCCACCTTATCCGCGCCCTCCCTGAGCACTGCTCTGAAATCCTCGACTGTCCTTATTCCTCCGCCCACCGTGAAGGGTATGAATACCTGCTCGGCCACGCGTCTGACCAGCTCCACGACCGTCGCTCTGTGGTCGGAGGACGCTGTGATGTCGAGAAATACAAGCTCATCCGCTCCGGCT
This sequence comes from uncultured Lachnospiraceae bacterium, assembly GCA_905235585.1. Taxonomy (GTDB): domain Bacteria; phylum Bacillota; class Clostridia; order Lachnospirales; family Lachnospiraceae; genus NK4A144. Next base: position 3,490 of record CAJOME010000108.1, read on the forward strand.
CTGTCATAAGCGCCTGCGATCTCCACAGGATCACCCGCATCCCTCAGCGCGACAAAATTTACACCCTTTACCACGCGACCGTCATTCACATCCAGACATGGTATCACTCTTTTGCTATACATTTATAAAGTTCTCCAATATAGTGAGTCCGGTTTCCGATGATTTCTCGGGATGAAACTGACAGGCAAAGATGTTGCCGGCTTCTATGGATGCGTCTACCCTTACACCATAATCTATGGTTGAAGTGACTATATCTTTATCCTGCGCATCAAGATAATAGGAATGTACAAAATAAACAAAGCTGCCGTTCTCAACACCTTTGAATATACGACTATGCTGCATAAGCTCCAATGAGTTCCAGCCGATATCGGGAACCTTCAGTCCCTTATCATCGGGAAGCTTTTTTACACTTCCCTTTAAGATGTGCAACCCCTCAGCCCCCGGAGATTCCTCGGAGGAGTCAAACAGCAGCTGCAGACCGAGACAGATCCCCAAAAAAGGCGTCCCCTTATCACACACATTATGAATGACCGGTGTCAGTTTGAATTCATCGAGCCTTCTCATGGCATCCCCAAAGGAACCCACTCCGGGAAGGATCACATGATCTGCACTCTCTATGACCGCCCTGTCTCTCGTCACGATACACTCTCTTCCGAGATACTGCACCGCTTTTTCTACACTTTTTATATTTCCCGCGTCATAATCAATGATTGCTAACATATCTTATCTGCTATGTCCGGTTCTAATTCGTCTGATGATAGTTTCCGTCCGACCCTCTGGTGACGTTAAAGCTGTACAGAGTCGTACCGTCAGCAGCCGTATTCTGATCTCCCGGATCTGACCCACCGGAAGTACCCGAGCCCGAACCGGGCGCGGTATTCTGCGGTATATCAGGACTCTGCGGCTCTTCACTGTATTCATTTGTGCCGCCGCCCGTATTGGTCTCCTGATCGGATATCCGTATCTGTGTACCGTCGGCATTTGTGATCTCGGTATCTGAGTCGGGTGTCAATACGAAGGGATTGTCTGAGGCATCATAGCCGCCTTCATTACCATTGCCATCTCCTGCCGCACTGTCTTCGCTGTCTCCGCTGTCGTCCACGGCATCACTACCGTTTGTATCCGGCTCTTCAACGTTTGTATCATTATCGGCATCGCTCTCAGGCGCGCTTGTTTCCTCCGGCAGTGCTGCACCTGCCTCTGTCAGCTCTACCGTAGGCTGGATCTCATCACGCCATGCAGGATCCACAATGTCAAGCAATGCCATGGTATACTCCAGATCATCCCCGGTACGGACGATCGCTCTCGCACCCTCTTCATCGAGACCATACATGTCTGACAGATATCCCAGCACCTCCTGATAAAGTGCCTCAAATGCCTCACCTACACCCAGACTGTCGGCATATTCCGTCAGTGCATCATGCAGTGTCACTCCCTGAAGAAGTGAATCCAGCGCCTGCAGCTGCTCCTCCCTCTGCGCAAACTCATTGTATGCATCTATCTTACGCTGCATACGCATGAGTACAAAGGATCTGTTGTATATATCCTTGCTATCCTCTGATATATGTGACAGACCGACAAGCGATTCATATGCCCCTTCATAATCTCCGTTTTCAAAGTTCGTTTTTGCCGCGCTCTCATATCCGACATTTGCAAACGCAAACGTACAGAAGGTAATGGCTGCCAGGAACGAAGTGAAGAACAAGGCCACCGCCGCGACCTTTTTCCTCGGAAGCTTCTTCTCCTGCACCGTGTCTTCCGGTGCTTTCTCCTTTTTAGGCTTCTTTGGCTTCTTCTCTTTCGGCTTCTTTTCTTTTTTGGGCTTTTTCTCTTTTTTCTTCTTTTTCTTTTTACCGTCTTCTCCGGCCTTGATATCCTCGCCTAATATGGCAGCATTTTCGAGAGTCTGCTCACTGGGATTTGCAACATTAGATGCCGCGCCTTCTTTAAGAGCTTCTGCTTCCTCGTCGTCCTCCCCGGCAAAGAAAAAGTCTTGAAGCTTTTGGATAAAGCCCTTCTTTTCGATCGGATTTCCTTCCTCATCTGTCTCAGGGACTTCGTTCTTTTTCTTCTTCGCTCTTCTTTGCTTCTTCTCTTTTTTTCTTCGCGTTTTATTGTCTTCTCCAGACTCTTCATCCATGTCAGAAGACTCTTCGCCGCCTTCTCCACCGCTGTCTCCCCCATCATCTCCGGCAAACATATTTATAAGATCATCATCTACCAGATCCAGACTATCGTCCTTCTTAAGCAGATCACCTATTTCTGCCGTTTCCGAATCCGCACCTATCTCATCTATAAGCTCGGTAACATCCTGATCTCCGACAGATGTTTCATCCATGCTTCCAAGTACTTCTCCCAGATCTATACCTGTATCCTCGGAAGCTTCAGGTGCAGCTGCTTCGCTTTCAGACTCTGAAGCTGCCTCCGTCGAAGCGCTTTCTGTTGCTGCAGCAAGGAGCGCATCTATCTCGTCAGAAGACATCACATGATTCGGATCATCATCCGCCGATACCTCTGCGGGAGCTTCTTCCACGGGTATTTCTTCCGTCGCTGCTTCTTCTGCAGGTGTTTCATCTCCTGCACTATCCGAGGACTCATCCTGTTGAGGTTCCGCTTGCGGAGCTTCCTGAGATTCCGACTCACCTGCTCCATCTGCTCCCCCTATCAGAGCAGCGATTTCTTCCGGTGTCATTATATGATTCGGGTCATCCGCCGATGCCCCTGCCGCTGCCTCTTCTGCAGGTGCTTCTTCCGTTGTGGGTGCTTCATCTCCTGCGCTATCTGAGGACTCATCCTGTTGAGGTTCAGGCTCCGCTGGCTCGTCCTGCGGAAGTTCCTGAGATTCCGGCTCCGCCGGAAGCTCCGCTTGCGGAAGTTCCTGAGATTCCGGCTCCGCCGGAAGCTCCACCGGATTAATATCC
>CAJOME010000109.1 GCA_905235585.1 uncultured Lachnospiraceae bacterium
GTTTAAGGAGGAGCGTGCGATATGAGCATACCCAGTGATATTGAGATAGCACAAAGCGCAAAGATGCTTCCCATAAAGGAAATTGCGGAAAACATCGGTTTATCCGAGGAGGATATAGAGCCATACGGCAGATACAAGGCCAAGCTTACGGACGAATGTATGGCGCGCCTTGCCGGGAATAAAGACGGAAAGCTTGTACTTGTGACCGCGATCAATCCCACACCCGCAGGGGAGGGTAAGACGACACAGACGATAGGTCTCGGAGAGGCACTCGGAAGGCTTGGGATCAACTCTATGATCGCACTCAGGGAGCCGTCGCTCGGACCATGCTTCGGCATAAAGGGCGGAGCCGCCGGAGGGGGCATGGCTCAGGTAGTCCCCATGGAGGAGCTGAATCTTCACTTTACCGGAGATTTTCATGCGATCACATCGGCAAACAATCTGTGCGCTGCGATGCTGGACAATCATATCCATCAGGGAAATGAACTGCGTATCGATACCAGGAGGATCGTCATTAAAAGATGTGTCGATCTGAATGACAGGGCACTCAGGAATGTAGTGGTCGGTCTCGGCTCCAGGGCAGACGGATTTGTAAGAGAGGATCACTTTACCATAACGGTTGCCTCGGAGGTAATGGCGGTATTCTGCCTCGCGTCGGATCTTAATGATCTTAAACGGAGACTGTCGAGGATGACAGTGGCATACGATCTCGACGGCAATCCCGTGACGGCAGCAGACATAAAGGCCGTCGGCTCAATGGCCGCACTCTTAAAGGACGCCATAAAGCCCAATCTGATACAGACGCTCGAGCATACACCGGCACTTGTACACGGGGGACCCTTTGCGAATATTGCACACGGCTGCAACTCGGTCATAGCCACAAAGACCGCATTAAAGCTCGCAGATCTTGTGGTTACGGAGGCCGGCTTCGGTGCGGATCTCGGAGCTGAAAAGTTTTTTGATATCAAGTGCAGAAAGGCGGGGATATCCCCTTCGGCTGTAGTCCTTGTGGCTACGATCAGGGCATTGAAGTACAACGGCCAAGTAGCGAAAGAGGATCTGAACAAGCCCGATATCGAGGCTTTAAGACGCGGGATAGTCAATCTCGGCAAGCATATAGAGAACCTGCAAAAGTATAATGTACCGGTCATAGTCACTCTGAACGCGTTTGTAAGTGATACCGAAGAGGAAAAGAGCTTTATCGAAAAATACGTCAGGGAAAAGGGCTGTGAATATTCATACTCGGAAGCATGGGAAAAGGGAGGAGAAGGGGCTCTCGATCTGGCACGTAAGGTGGTGGATACCTGTGAAAACGGCAGGGCGGATTTCAGGTTGCTATATCCCGACGAGATGCCTCTTATCGAAAAGATAGAGACTGTGTCAAGGGAAATATACGGTGCCGACGGCGTGGATTTTTCAAAAAAGGCAATGAGCGAATTGAAGAATATCGAAGCGATGGGATACGGGTCATTCCCGGTATGCATGGCCAAAACACAGTATTCTCTGTCGGATGACCCCGTACTGCTCGGCAGACCGGAGGGCTTTAATATAAATGTCAGAGATGTATATGTTTCAAGCGGTGCGGGATTTGTGGTAGTGCTCACGGGCGAGATCATGACTATGCCCGGACTCTCATCGCATCCTGCGGCATATGATATAGATGTCGATGAAAACGGCAGGATAAGGGGGCTTTTCTGATGGCAGCACTTATTGACGGGAAAAAGATCTCACAGGAGATAAAAGACGAAGTAAGGGATGAGATAAGGCAAAGGGGCATACAGGCCTCTCTTGCAGTTATCATAGTGGGAGAGGATCCTGCGTCAAAGGTATATGTAAAAAACAAAAAGGAGGCTTGTGAGTATTGCGGTATCAGATCTCTTTCATATGAGCTTCCGGAAGAAACTACCGAAGAGGAGCTGACCGGACTTATCGGAAGGCTGAACGCAGACGACAGTGTCGACGGTATATTGGTACAGCTTCCGCTGCCTGCGCATATAAATGAAGACAGTATAATAGAGGCCATTGATCCGATGAAGGATGTAGACGGGTTTTCGAGACGCTCTGTCGGAGCATTGAGCATCGGTACGAAAGGATTTGTGTCCTGCACTCCCGCGGGTGTAATAGAGCTCTTAAAACGAAACGGCACAGAGATCGCCGGCAGGGAATGCGTGGTAATGGGCAGATCCAATATCGTGGGTAAGCCCATGGCCATGCTTATGCTAAGAGAAAATGCCACAGTCACCGTCGTGCATTCAAAGACACGTCATATAGAGGATATATGCAGGAGAGCGGATATACTTATAGTTGCTATAGGCAAACCGAAGCTTATAACCCATGACTACGTAAAAGACGGAGCAGTGGTAATAGATGTGGGCATCCACAGGGTCGATCCGAACACAAACAACGGCAGGAAGCTGTGCGGAGATGTTGATTTTGATGATGTTTCCCCGATCGCATCGGCGATCACGCCTGTCCCGGGAGGAGTAGGCCCCATGACGATAGCCATGCTTATGAAAAATGTTTTATTATCAGCCGGAAATAAGATAAAATGAATTGTCCCGAATGCGGTACACCTATTCCTGAAGGCAAGCTATACTGTCCGGGGTGCGGATATGCTGTACAGATGGTGCCGGACTACGATGCCGATCTGGAAGATAATCTAAACAGTGTTGGATCTGATATAGCAGGTACGGTAAACAGGATAGATGTTGCTGACAGCAATAAAACAGAATATGACACTCAGGCCACCACCAAGCAGATCCCTATGGTCAGAAAGGATGAGGCGTCCTCTATCAGACGCAGGATCAGGTACAGCAAGGAAAAAAGTGACAGATTTTCCACGTTTGTCGTCGCCGGTCTGCTTATGATAGCACTGGCTGCGGGTACGGTGATAGCCTACAGAGGAATGGCAAAGGGGTCGTTTATCCCGGAGAGAGCCGTGAACGCTGCGTTATCGTCCAATCGCAGTATAAGTGTGGATTACGGTAATGATGCGGCATACTCCGTGCCGGAGAGTGCTGCCGAAAATGACATGACTGTGGCTGAGGAGGACAGCGTATCATCAGATGATCTTTTCAGACAGACGCTTGAAGTGAGTCCGGAGTCGGGAGAATACTTTGAGCCTGAGCTTATCTCTGCCACGGTATCAGGCAACGAAGAGGGAGTTTCCTTTAACGGCATCATATATTATACGGATGACGGATCGGAGCCTGATGAAAGATCCAGGATATACCGCAATGAGATAGAGATGCCTATAGGGGAGAGCCATTACGCATTCAGACTGCTTGATGACAGGGGAAATCTGAGTGAGACAGTGTATCTTGACTATAAGCTCGGGTATAACGGAGCATGCTCTCCGGAGCATGCGGTAAATCTGTGTGTGGCTAAGCTTATTCAGGACGGAGCACTCCTGGACCCTGCGGGACACGTACCCGGTTCACTCGGCACCTTCGGATATAAATGCGAGACATTGGTAAGATACGGCAACAGAGTGTATTATATGATACCGGAGTATTTCTGCGACCCCGGAGCAGCCGCCGTACCTACGGGAACCATATATGCGGTAGATGCCGATAATATGGGTCTGTACAGGGTAAAACGCGGAGCCGGCGGGAAATACGTTTTCGAAATGTTTTATTGACAGGAGGATAATAATGAAGCTTCTCGAAGAAAAGATATTGCAGGAAGGCAGAGCTATCAACGAAGATATATTACGAGTCGATACCTTTATCAATCATCAGGTCGATCCTGTGCTCATGGAAAAATGCGCCAGAGAATTCGCTTCGCATTTCAAGGGAAAGGGTGTCACAAAGATAGTGACTGTAGAGAGCTCGGGTATCTCCCCGGCACTGCTCACAGCTCTGGAAATGGGTGTGCCTCTGGTGATACTTAAGAAGCAGCCGTCCAAGGTATTAAACGATAACCTGTATCAGACCATGATCGCATCGTTTACAAAGGGAACGAACTATGAGCTGACTCTTTCGCGCGATGTGATATCAGAAGATGACCATGTGGTCATAATAGATGATTTCCTTGCAAACGGAGAAACTGTGACAGGTGCCGTAAGACTGCTCAGGATGGCTCACGCGACGGTAGCCGGTGTGGGTATATTGATAGAAAAGGCCTTCCAGCCGGGAAGAGAGAAGCTGGAGGATGCGGGATTTGATGTATATTCACTTGCCCGTATCGGATCTATGTCAAAGGACCAGATCACATTTATCAGATAAAAAGTCCGGAGGTTATGATGAAAAAGGTAGTGAAATTCGGTGGAAGCTCTCTTGCCAGTGCCGAACAGTTTGAGAAAGTAAAGCATATAATAAGTCTGGATAACGACAGAAAATACGTAGTGCCTTCCGCCCCGGGCAAGAGAAACAGCAAGGACAACAAGGTGACCGATCTGCTCTATAAAGCTTATGGACTGGCAGAGCAGGGCAGGGATTTCGGCAAGGTTTTCTCGGAGATAAAAGAGCGTTACACCGAGATAGCGGACGGACTCGGTCTTAAGATAGACATGAGCGGAGAATTCGCCGAGATCGAAAAAAGATTCAAAGCAAAGCAGGGCGGGGACTATGCGGCCAGCAGAGGGGAGTATTTAAACGGCATGCTGCTCGCACAGTATCTCGGCTATACCTTTGTGGATGCGGCAACAGTGATCTTCTTTAATGAGGACGGTACCTTCGCCTCTGAAAAGACAAATACTGTGCTCCGTGAAAAGCTGAGCGATATCGAAAGAGCGGTCATTCCCGGATTTTACGGCTCGATGCCCGACGGCAGCGTAAAGACCTTTTCAAGAGGCGGCTCCGATATAACGGGCTCTATCGTGGCGAGAGCAGTAAAGGCTGACGTATATGAGAACTGGACCGACGTATCGGGCTTTTCCGTAGCCGACCCCAGGATCATCACCGATCCCGAGACCATAGAGATGATCACATATACTGAGCTCAGAGAGCTCGCTTACATGGGCGCATCCGTGCTCCACGAGGATGCGATCTTTCCGGTAAGACGTGAGGGTATACCTATAAATATCAGAAATACCAATAAGCCTGAGGATAAAGGATCCTGGATAGTGCAGAGCACCGGTCAGAAATCAAGGTTTGTCATTACCGGTATAGCGGGCAAAAAGGGCTTTTGCTCGGTGAATATCGAAAAAGACAAGATGAATTCGGAGGTCGGATTCGGAAGGAAGGTGCTGCAGGCCTTTGAAGATAACGAGATCTCGTTCGAGCATATGCCCTCGGGCATCGATACCATGACTATCATAGTCCATCAGGATGAGTTCATCGAAAAAGAGCAGAGTGTTGTGGCCGAGATAAACAGGCTCACGCATCCTGACAGTATTGATATCGAGTCGGATCTGGCGCTCATAGCGGTAGTCGGCAGAGGGATGAAGTCATCCAAGGGTACATCGGGAAGGATATTTTCGGCTCTCGCGCATGCAAATGTGAACGTCAAGATGATAGACCAGGGCTCCTCAGAGCTTAACATCATCATAGGTGTCAAGAACGAGGATTTTGAAAACGCGATACGGGCTATATATAATATATTCGTACTGGCGCAGCTATAGAGCGTATTGTCGACGTTACTGTTCAGACAGCTCTGCGCACTTGCTGCGCTGAGCGTGAGAAAGATTACAGAAGCCAATACTTGTCGACGGTCAGATATATTTGTGTAAAGATAAAGTTACAGGAGAGGAGATATAAATGTATAAGATTTTAGAAGCCGAGGTGCTGGCAGAGAGGACCTATAAGATGATCGTCGAAGCACCTAATGTGGCACATGCATGCGAGCCCGGACAATTCCTGATCGTAAGGGCAGAGGAGGAGAGTGAGAGGATAGCCCTTACCATCTGTGATTTCGACAGGGCAAAGAATACGGTCACGATAGTATTTCAGACCATAGGCGAGTCCAGCTATAAGATAGCGGAGAAAAAGGCGGGAGACAGCTTTGCCGACGTGGTGGGTCCGCTCGGTAATCCTGCTGAATATGTAAAGGAACCGATAGAAGAGGTAAGAAAGAGACATTATCTGCTCGTAGGCGGAGGTCTGGGTACCGCTCCGGTATATCCGCAGGCCAAGTGGCTTAAGGAGCATGGCGTGGACGTGGATGTGATAATAGGCACCAAGTCAAAGGATACTCTCATAATGGAGCAGGAAATGACAGATGCCGTGGGCGAGGATCATGTCTTTGTCACGACCGATGACGGATCATACAAAAGACACGGTATGGTCACCACAGTCATAGAGGAGCTCGTAAAAGAGCAGGGAAGACACTATGATATGTGCGTATCCATAGGTCCCATGATAATGATGAAGTTCTGCGTAAAGCTGACCAAGGAGCTCGGTATACCGACCACAGTATCCATGAACCCTATCATGGTAGACGGCACCGGGATGTGCGGCGCATGC
>CAJOME010000110.1 GCA_905235585.1 uncultured Lachnospiraceae bacterium
GTATATCCACAACGAAACATTCGCAATGTTCGTTGTCCGTATAAACTATCTCATCAACGCGGACTATGATCTTGAAAGGAGCGCGACTATGAGATCGGCTAAAGCGATACTGGAACTTGGCAGAGAGCCGGTCTTTTATCTGGACGACGGGAAATTCGCGGTGATTTATAAGGATAAAGACAGAATGGAGGAAAGACGGCAGGCTCTGGACAGTCTGGCGAGTATGGTAAAGGATGTACCGGCTGAGCCCAGATATATAGTCATACCGGACAGCACGGTATTTCAGAACGCGGAAGAGCTTCTTCATTTTATCCACACATATGAAGAGGATGAAGCGGAAAAGATCACTGCCAACGAGAAGGCAGTGGTACAGCTCAGAGAAGACATTCTCGTACATGAGCTGATAGACAGCGCGATAAAAGAAGACCGCGTAGAAGTCTTTTACCAGCCGTTTTTCGATACGAAAACGCAGCGATTTACTGCCGCTGAAGCACTGGTGCGCATACGTGATCCCGAGGGCAATCTCATACCGCCCAAGTCATTTATCCCATTAGCGGAAAGGAGCGGTCAGATAAGAGAGCTCGGTATCAGGATTTTTGAAAAGGTATGCATCTTTTTGGAGACCGGTAAGGCGCAGGCTCTTGGAATAAAATATATCGAAGTAAATCTGAGTGCTGTCCAGTTTGATCATGAGAATCCGTCAGCCTTCGTGCAGGCGATAATGAAAGAGCACGGGGTAAAACCGGAATGGATCAATCTGGAGATCACAGAGACAGCAGAGGCGGATGTGCGTCATGTGCTTCTAAAGAACATGGAGAAGCTTTCTGCGATAGGTATAGCCTTCTCACTGGATGATTTCGGCACGGGTCGCTCAAACCTTGATTATTTCGTCAGTATGCCTATCAACAATGTCAAATTCGACCGTTCCTTTACGCAGGGGTATTTCAGCGATGACAGGGTGCGCCGGGTAGTAACGGGTATGACGAGAATGATCCATGACATGGGGATGAAGATCGTAAGTGAAGGCGTGGAGACAGAGGAGCAGATTAAAGGTATGCTGGCTCTCGGGGTCGATTATATCCAGGGGTTCTGCTTCAGTAAGCCCATCCCGGAGGATGAATTACTCGAGTTCCTGCGAGAAAAAACGGATAAAAAGTCATGAATGGATGGTTCACAGGGAAATGAAAAGAAGGAAGAAAGGTTTAAGAATATTGCTTTTGGCAGGCATACTTGCTGTATATGTGCTGTCTGCCGCAGGGTGCGGTAATACCGGCGGCACCGTGGTGGACAACTCCGCGGTCAATCAGGTTGCCAAAGACAGGGCTCAGTCGGAGCGTGCGAAAAGAGAAGAAAATATATCGGAGGATGCCGTATCTGACAATGAATACGGTAAGGTTGCCGACAGTAAGGACTATACAAAGACTGAGGATGTGGACGACAGCTCTCTCACGCCGGTGTCGGCTGATGAGCTTAATGACGGTCAGTATCTGATAGATCTGGTGTCGAGCTCATCAATGTTTAAGGTGGCGGATTGTCTGCTTGAGGTAAAGGATGGAAAGATGGATGCCATTCTTTTGATAGAGAGCGATTCATACCTTTACATGTATCCGGGCACAGCGGATGAGGCGGCAAAGGATAAGGTCAATAACTACATCTCATTTGAAGTGAACGATGTGGGAGCCCAGCTCTATACCGTTCCGGTAGAGGCACTTGATAAGGCTCTTCCTTACGCGTCGTACAGTAAGAATAAGGAGCAGTGGTATGACAGGACATTGCTTTTTGACAGCTCATCGCTTCCAAATGAAGCATTCAGGACTGCAAGGTTTAAGACGGTATCCTCACTGGGACTTGAGGACGGTAATTATTATATAGATGCCAGACTTGAGGGAGGCTCAGGCAAAGCGTTCCTACAGTCGCCGTCATTGCTTTCGATAAAGGACGGTGAAGCGGCTGCAATGATCAAATGGTCATCGGACAACTACGACTATATGCTTGTAGACGGGGTAAAGTATGAGGCTGACACATCAAGCGGAGCATCTGCATTTATCATACCCGTAGCAGGCTTTGATTACCGTATGTCTGTGGTGGCGGATACCACTGCAATGAGCAAGCCGTATGAGATAGACTATACGATATTCTTTGACTCTTCGACTATAGAGGATGCCGGCTCGGATGAGAATGCCGTGAGCTTTGATAAGATGAAGAGCACAGGCAAAACAGAGCTTAAATACGCAAAGGAATTTACCGTTGATGAATACGGAGATGATATCTACTGTATAAATATAGAGGATGATAAGTATCTGCTTGTACCGGAAACGGGATCTCTTCCGATGAATATACCTGATGAGATCACCGTGATCAGGACACCGGTAAGTAAGGCGTATGTGGCATCCACCTCAAGCATGGACTTCTTTGCCCGGCTGAATATGCTGGATAAGGTAGGGTTTACCGGCTCGGAGGCAGCGGACTGGACGGATGATAATGTGTCAAATAAGGTCAAGTCGGGCAGGATAAAGTATGTAGGGAAGTACGATGCACCCGAATATGAGAGCCTTATCACCGGAAAAGCGGATCTGGCTGTTGAAAATACTATGATATATCACTCACCGGACACGAAGGAAAAGCTGGAGGAGCTTTCCATACCGGTATTCGTGGACAGGACGAGCTACGAGAAAGACCCGCGGGGGAGAGTGGAATGGATCAAGGTATACGGACTCCTCACCGGAAAATACGAAGAGGCGGAGAAGATTTTTGATGACGTAGAGGCAGAGATATCCGACCGCGAAGTGGACAGTAAGAAAAAGTCGTCAGGCAGGGCAGGCAGCAGGCCGACAGTGGCTTTCTTCTACATCAGCCCGAAGGGGCAAGTGGGAGTAAGGAATCCGGGTGACTACATCACTGCAATGATAGATATCGCGGGCGGAAAATACGCCTTTGCCGATCTTAAGGTATCAAAGGATGATGAAGACAACAGATCCTCGTTGGATATGACTATGGAGGACTTTTATCTTAAGGCAAAGGATGCGGATATACTTATCTACAATTCCACGTTGTACGGCAAGCCGGCATCGGTGGATGCACTTATTAAGGATACAGCACTTCTCTCGGAGTTTAAGGCTGTAAAAAACGGAAAGGTATATGCCACAGAGGATAAGATGTTCCAGTCCACCTGTGCCGCGGCAGATATCATATCCGAGCTTACGGATATAGTCGGCGGACATAATAAGAGCATGACTTATTTTTCAAAGCTTAAATGAGCAGTAAACGTGTATTAGCTTATATTCTTCTGATATTATCCATCGTGCTGCTTGCGGTACTGAGCGTGATGCTCGGCACCGCATCGCATGATGATCCTTCCTTTATCATCATAATAAAGAGCATAAGGCTGCCAAGGATGCTTGCGGCAGTGATCCTCGGAGGGGCACTGTCGGTGTCGGGTTATCTGTTGCAGGTATTCTTCGGAAATCCCATAGCGGGTCCGTTCGTATTGGGTATATCAAACGGAGCCAGGCTTATGACGGCTCTTGCCCTGATACTGCTGCTTGACAGAGGGGTACATCTTTCATCGCTCGGACTGGTGGCTGCCTCATTTACAGGAGCCGGCATAGCGACTGCGGCGGTGCTCATGATATCCAGGCGCACGCGACGTATGTCTGTACTGGTGCTCGCCGGTGTGATGATAGGATATATATGCAGCGCGCTTACTGATTTTGCCATAACCTTTGCGGATGATCACAACATTGTGAACCTCCACAACTGGTCGATGGGAAGCTTTTCGGGCATGAACATGAAAGGAGTGGTCATATCCGCCGTGCTCATATTTACAGGACTTATCGGAGCGGTGCTGCTTAAAAAGCCGATAGGAGCTTATCTTACGGGAGAGGAATACGCGAGATCGGTAGGGGTGAATATACAGCTGTTCAGGTTCGCACTAATACTTGTCTCATCGCTGCTTTCGGCTACGGTCACCGCGTTTGCGGGACCCATATCCTTTGTGGGAGTCGCCGTACCGCATCTGATGAGGCGTCTTTTCAGGACATCGCTTCCGGGCTGTATGATACCCGCCTGCTTTTTGGGAGGAGCAGCGTTTTGTCTTTTTTCGGATCTTATAGCAAGACTTGCATTTGCACCGACTGAGCTTTCGATATCGGCGGTTACGGCGATATTCGGAGCACCGGTGGTGATAGTGGTGCTGATGGGAAGGGGAGCGCGCTATGAGTGACAGGGACAGTCTTATAAGGGTACAGGATGCCTGCATAGGATACGGGAGCAGGAAGATAGTCTCCGGTATGGACTTTACGATAGAAAAAGGCGAGATCACCGCACTGATAGGTGAGAACGGCAGCGGCAAGTCCACGCTCTTAAAGACGATTACCAAGGAGATACCGCTGCTTGGCGGAAGCATTGAGATAGACGGCAGAGATATAGCGAGGCTTACGGCGCATGATATAGCGCGTATTATGGCGATAGTCATGACGGGAGCCGTGCGGACGGAGTACTTTACCTGCTATGACACCGTGGCATCGGGCAGATATCCGTATACCGGCAGGCTCGGCAGGCTGCGTGAAGAAGACCGTCAGAAAATAGAAGAGGCGATGGAGCTGACCGGGATCACAGAGCTTGCGGACAGATATGTCACGGACATCTCTGACGGACAGAGACAGCTGGTGATGCTCTCGCGTGCCATAGCACAGGAGCCGATGCTGCTGATACTTGATGAGCCGACTAATTTTCTTGATATCAGACACAAGATGCTTTTTGCGGATACGGTAAGGGAGCTTGCCGCGTCAAAGGATGTGGCAGTGCTGATGTCCATACATGAGCTTGATCTTGTACGTGATATGGCAGACCGTGTGATAGCGCTGAAGGACGGCGCCATAGACAGCGACGGACCGGTGGATATCCTGACGGATGAATATGTGAAACGTCTTTTCAGGCTTGAATGAACCTCATCTGCTCCCAATGTGTCCATGTGTCAGTCAAGCCTTACGATAGTGACTGCCGTTCATCGCAATGTCCCTATCTCAAGGCTCTCCACTTGGGGCAGCAGTTCGCGTAAGTGATCAAGCGTATGCTCAATACGAATCTGCATCAGTTCCGGCTTGCCGATGTTTAAAACGCATAGCAGGAACAAAAAACGCACGCAGGCCACGATCCGGATCCGCTTTTTTGCTTCGGCGATGATCTCAGCATCACAGTCGTCAAAGTAACACAAAAGCATTTTTTCCCAAATTACGTTGCAAATGTCTTTCTTAATGTTCAGGAATTTTTCAGTATTGTCGGGTTCGTCCTCACAAAACAGGACGCATGTGACATAAAGACCCATCAAATCAAATACCGGGTCGCCCACAGAGAGTGTGTCCATGTCGATCAACAACGGTTCGTCCCCGCTGAGCATCACGTTCCTCATCTGTATGTCGCCATGGATCACATGCAGATTTTCCGGCATCGCCTGAAACAGATCGCGAAGGCGAGCATAGATATCCTCCGGCAGATGCTGGTGCAGGCTGTCCAGATAGCCCATAAACACGTCCATGGCCGCGGGCAGCTCCCCACGCTCCATTTCAATGGCATGTACCTCCCGGATGAAATGGGTGTAATCCGAAACGATTTCGTCCAGCCTGTCCGGATGGTCGATGATCATGTCGTTGTAGGTTTTGGCCTTGAGCAACTCAAAAACACTGCCATACTTGTCCCCAACCTTTACCACATCGTAGGAGATGGCAGTAGGAATGCCCTTAAGGAAAGCCTGCTTAGCTCGCCTCTGCTCGTTTTCGATCATGGGGAGGCTGTCGGGCAGCTCGTAAACTTTCACAATGGTGTCCTCGTCCACACGGTACACCGTGCCGATGGCTCCACGACCGATGACCTCACAGCCATCTATGCTCATCTCGCGCAGCCGCTTCTTCACGTTTAACAGGGTGGTAAAACCGGTCACTTCAAATATCTCGTAGACCTCCGGCGAGACGTTGCATACGGTGAGACTGTCCTGTCTCTTCCTAAGCTGCATCAGTACCCGCAGACCTGCACTGGAAATATAATCCAGCCTGTCCGCATCCAACACAAGCTCGCAACCGGGATTATCTGCCCTGACTGCTTCCAGTTCTTCTAGCAGGGTCGCGGCATTTGTGGAATCGATCCGTCCCTCCAGGTACGCGATCATACGATTATCGTTCTTCTCTGTTTGCATTCCTTACACCTGAGAAACATTTAGCTTCTGACGTAAATCCATCAAGGTTTATTATATGTGTAACCCCACCCTCGTATTTTAAGCATTAACACACAGGTAGGAATCTACCTCTTCATCTGTAAGGTTATACTTTACCTTAATCTTCTCGGCGATTTCCCTCTCCGAAACATTCATATCACGCAAAGCTTCAATCCATCCTTTTATA
>CAJOME010000111.1 GCA_905235585.1 uncultured Lachnospiraceae bacterium
GCTTCGGACCAATACATGGAGTCTTTCAGCGAGCCGCCCATCGGCTTTTGCCGATCTTTATTGGCGGCGAGCTACGATTCGTCCCGTTTTTTGGGACGAATCGTATGTACCTCCATCCCGTTTATCTCCACTCTGTCATTCACGGCGATCACCAGACATTCCCTGCCGTCTATCATTCTCGTCTCGATCAGGTCGGATCTTTCGGGATTTACCCTTATCACTATATCGGGAGTCCTGATATCGAGCTTTTTGATCCCGGGTATATTCGTAGCCTGTATCGGGGGTGCCTCCCCGTCCTCATCGGACTCGGAAATATCACGCGCAGCCCTGTCAAACTTCCAGTCAAAGTCCTCCATGGTCCCATCCGCGATCCCGCTTCTCTCAAACACCTTTTTCAGCTCTTTCTTATCCATAAGATAAGGCTCCGGCTCATCCGAGTGATCCCGTATCTGTACCCTTACATTATCATGTATCGCGATGACATCCTCGAGTGACCTGTCCTCACCGAGCGTCTCTTCTATGATCGTATTAAAAAAGTCTGCCTGACCTCCTGCGCTCATGGGCGGCTCGGCTCCGAATACACCGCTTATAAACGACTCCTGCAGTTCCTCGCTCTTCTTCGTGTAGTAGAGCATGGCATGTATGTCACAGCTCCTCTCGGTAAAAGCCGGAAAAAGAAAACCGTGAGACGGATCCGCGACGATCCAGTCCCTTATCTTTTCCGATATCCTGTTCTCATCGGGATCGTAAGACAGTGTGCCCTTCTCCAGCTTGACCGGACATATGGCACAGCATATGTAGTCATATACGGTATCGGATGCATCCTCCTCCATGATCCTGTCCGTCGTCATACCCGGCACATCATATACTGCGTGGATCAATATGATGTAATACTTCTCCACTGTATCGTAATTCTCTATCACAAGATCATAAAAGCTGTCTATGAGAGTATCATCATCCAGATGCGAATCTCTCAGCCTTAAAAGAAATGCCTGTCTGCCGTCCTCAGTCTCCTCGGCGAGGGGAAACTCGAGATCCAAAAGGTTCTTACCCTGCGTGCCGGTCAGTGTCTTTTTGAAAAACTCAAAATATTTGTGCTGCTCTTCATCGGGCAGACTCAAAAAAGCATCCTTGGATACGGCCTGCTTTTCCTTTTCATTATTCACGTAGCAGCCGCATATATGATCTATGGTACAATGGTCGGGCGAAAACTGCTTCTTTACTTCTTTTATATCTTCAGATGTCATTTATCCTTTATTCCTTTTAATGATCAGTTCACCGAATACTGCGGCTCACAGGTGATATGTATCCCGAGCTTTCTGAATACAGCCTCATCCACAGGTGAGATGATGACCGTCGAATGCGCTTCGCAGCCCCTCAGACAGGGCAGCTGCTCAAGCGTCAGCTTTGCCTGCGGATCCGTCGCCGCCGATACGGACAGCGCGATGAGCATCTCATCAGTATGCAGCCTTGGATTGTGCGAGCCGAGATACTGTATCTTTAGCGTCTGAATAGGCTCCAGTGACTCCCTGCTGATAAGGTGAAGAGGATGTGGCAGTCCGGCATTGAGCTTCATGGAGTTGATGAGACAGGATGCCACTGCTCCCAGCAGGTCGTTTGTCCTGCCGGTCATGATCCTGCCGTCTCTCAGCTCTATCGCTGCACAGGGCGTGCCTGTCTCCGCCATGCGCTCTCTCGCGGCCACGACCACCCTTCTGTCCTCCGTGGTCACACCGACCTGTTTCATCACGAGCTCAAGCTTCCTCAAAACCTCGGGACCAGCATCTCCTATCTTCACGTCGCATGCTCCCTTGAAGTATCTTCTTATTATCTCCTGCCTTGATGCCTCCTGACATACCTCATCATCTGTGATGCAGTTGCCTACCATGTTCACACCCATATCCGTAGGAGATTTGTACGGGCATTCTCCCATTATCTCCTGAAATATGGCCTGCAGCACCGGAAATACTTCTATATCCCTGTTGTAATTGACAGTAGTCTCTCCATAGGCTTCAAGATGGAAAGGATCGATCATGTTCACATCATTTAAGTCGGCGGTAGCCGCCTCGTAGGCAAGATTTACCGGATGCTTTAAGGGAAGGTTCCATATGGGGAAGGTCTCAAACTTCGCGTAGCCGGCTGTAATGCCCCTCTTATGCTCATGGTACAGCTGGGACATACAGGTAGCAAGCTTCCCCGAGCCCGGTCCCGGTGCGGTAACGACCACCAGCGGTCTCGTGGTATGCACATACTCATTCCTCCCGTAGCCCTCATCCGATACTATCTTATCCACGTCTCCGGGATATCCCTCTATGACATAATGCAGATAGCTGTTTATATTGTATGTTTCAAGCTTCTGTCTGAACTTGTCCGCGGCAGCCTGTCCGCTGTATTTTGTGATCACTACGGAGGATACATAAAAGCCCATCCCCCTGAAGCTTTCCACCAGTCTCAGCACATCCTTGTCGTAGGTGATACCGAGATCCTCCCTTGTCTTATTCTGCTCTATCGCGTCCGCGGATATGACGAATACTATCTCCGCCTGATCCTTAAGATTGGAGAGCATCTTCAGCTTTGAGTCCGGCTCAAACCCGGGCAGTACGCGTGAGGCGTGATAGTCATCGAAAAGCTTGCCTCCGAATTCCAGATACAGCTTGTCAAACTTCTCTATCCTCTCTCTGATATGCGCTGATTGTATTTCCTGATACTTTTTGTTGTCGAACCCGATCCTGTCCATGACACTCCCCACTAAATATAATATTGCCGGGGTCAAAAGCCCTCCTGAACTGTTTATGATGCTTACGCATGGCTATGCAGCAAGCTGCTCCGTGCTGTCCTGAATAATTGCTTCTAATTTTACATTGTTTTGAAAATATCATCAAGACAGACCGATGCCAAAAAGTCAACCTGCCCTTCTGTTAAAAAATCTGATGTACATCGCGCCAAGTATCAGTGATGCGCACGTTATCACCATACCGTGCAAAAGATACGGTACATGATAGGTAAGACTGATATGATGTACCCCGGGCTCCATGGGAAGCATCATAAGAAAGCCGTAGAAGCTCTCTGTCCACGTATACGGCAGCCCGTCCACTTCTATCCTCCAGCCCTCATCATAAGGCATCGCAAGCACCAGATCCTTTCCGTATGATATGTCTGTGATCCCCTCTATATGATCATCCTCAAACTCCGTGACGATAAAGCTCTCTGCGCTTAGGATATCCTCTATGTGCTGCATCGCCTCCGGTCTGAATCTGTAAAGCGTAAGCGAGAATACTTCATCCGTATCGTCGCCGGATACCTCAAGCTTTACTTTATCTCCACGTTCGAGCCTGCCGAGATCCATGATACTCCCATACTTCATATCATCAAAATGACCGTGTGCATCCTCTGCCCCGTTTACGTACTCGTCTGTCTCTTCGACATCCGCCCGGGTATATCCGTAGTAATGACCGTCCTCCGGCACCGTAAACTCCGCGTGACCTTCACTCTCACAGATACACTCGTCATCTATCCGTGAAAATACATCGTCACCTCCGAGTCTTAAAGCCACCCTGTTCTGTCTGTCTATCGGATCCGACACCGCATCCCTGTCCAGATCATAGATCCCTGCGGGCACCATATATCCAAAAGGCAGCGTATACAGACACCGGTACAGATAATCGTCGTCGTAAGCGTCAACAAAAAAAGCTACATCATAGTCTGTCTCGTTATTCCTGAACTCATCCGCAAGCAGGTATCCGTCCGAAAGCAGCGCCGCGGAAAACGGAGTAAGTCCCGTCGCCATGTAGTGTACTCTTGAGCTCTTCAATCCGAATTCACGAAAGAAATCCTCCGCCTCTTTATTTATCGTTGAAGAAAAGAAAGCATCTCCATGGTATCCTGTAAGACAGGCATCATTGCGTATATCCTCCTCTACTGCGTCAAATCTCGTGAAATGCCCCTGGTTGATCCTGTTCTCCGCCTCCGCGGTCTCCTTTAGCACCCTGAAGGTCTTCACATGCGTAAAGTATCCCTCCCGCGATATATCTCTGCCCGAGGTGATATTGAAGTTTAGCAAAAGCTCTGCCATAAGTACCGCTCCCGCGATATATAGGCCTGTCCTTGCGCCGTATATACCGCTGTGTGTGATAAGTATCCCCACTATCGCATAGAGCAGGATAAAGACCGTATTTATCGCCCATGTCACCTCCGTGACATGACTGTCCTCCCTTTCAAACACATAGCATATGATAAGCATCGCTGCCGGAAACGCAAAAGAAAGACCGGCAGATAACCGTGGCATATCCCGGACAGTGTCCGCGGCATCGCCTGCAAGAGTCAGGCATACCAACACAAAAAGAAAGCCCTGTCTCGCCGGAAGCGAGTCCGGATAATTGAGCCCGTGCCAGATATACTCGAGCACATTGGTATCAAACGAAAAATAAAAAAAGATAAGAAGCAAAAGCCTTGCTGCCTTACAGCGAAGGCTTATCCTTTTATTAAAAAAATATGCCGCGATAAATATAAGCGCAAGAAGCGACGCATAGATCCCCGGCTCATGCGAAAGCCCCGTCTCGGGCTCCACCGCCATCATCGAACGCAAAAGCATCCTTGTGAAGGGCATATAAAACTCTGCTTTATCCGGAAAGCTTTTTTCGATAAATGATGTCTGTCTTATGGCATATGCCTCCGGCACAAGGAGAAATGCCGCTGCTCCCGCGGCAAGGACGGTAGACATCCCGGTAAGTAAAACCGCCCTGAGCGCTCCCGTCACTTTCGGCAGCTTTTCAACACACAGCACTATGATATATACGATGATAAATATACCCACAACCATCGCTATGTAATAATTCGTAATGACTGTGGCTGTCATCATGAGCGTATAAAGGACAGGACTGCCTCCGTCAAATATCCTCTCAAGACCGATCATGACAAGCGGCGAAAGCGCAATACCCCACATCCACATCGCGTTCCAGTCATAAGAAGCCATAAATCCCGACAGTCCGTAGCATATACCGAACATCACGGCATACATCCGGTTCATTCCCTGCTCCGCTTCTCTGTGATCTCCTGATGTATCCCCGGACACCTGAAGCATACGGCCGCTTCCCGATGCAGCCCTGTATATCAGATATCTGCACATAAAGGACGACGCGAGACTCATTTTGATATAAGCCGCAGCGGTCATAAATTCAAGCAGATATTCCTCGGGGATGAGAGGTGTCAGAAGGTTGAGCGGATCGGAAAGGTAGTAAACATACAGCGCGTAAAATGAATGTCCGATGCCCGTATTAAAGCTGTATCCCAATCCCGAACCGTTTACGAGCTTCCTTCTGAACTCATACAGAAAGGGCAGATACTGATGATACATATCCTTTCTTAAGAAAGAGTACTCACCGAAGGGATATATCTCCTGCAGGATACTGTATATCAAAAGGATCAGAAGCGTGATCAGGAAGGATGAAATGCAGGGATGCCTCTCTGCGGTTTTAAGCTTATCTTTAAGTCTGCTCATAAAAAGTTGCGACCTGCAATCTGAAACACACATTCATGCCGGTATATCACACACTTCCTTTACGCGATATCTTCAAATATTAGGATGTTCTTTCCGTGCTGCTTGCCGTAGTACATCCTCTCGTCCGCTACTCTGATGATCTCCTCGGGATCTTTGTAGCTGTCATTGCTCTCCTCCAGCCCTATTGTGATCGTGGCATTGATACGCTTATTAAAGAAAGCCGTGGGATTGCTCTCCACACATCTCCTCAGATATTCCATCTTTACCCTCGCTACTGTCATATCATAATCCCTCATCAGGATGATGATCTCCTCGCCTCCCCATCTGCATATGCTGCAGCCCGGCATCTCCCTTTTGATCAGCTTGGTGATATGTCTCAGCACCTCATCTCCGCAGTCATGACCGTAGGAGTCGTTGATGCGCTTGAAATTGTCAATATCACAGAAGGCTATGCAGATGTCTTTGCGTGCTTGAAGGATAAGAACTGGAAAATTGGTGAGGATTTATTCTCATTAAGCGGTCCTGAATACTGTTTAAGGAACATTGAAACAAGGTATACAGGGGCTTATCCTACAGAGGCATACATCAACAGCGTACATTACGTTTCACGAGCAGCATATCTCATGTACAAAAACGGTCTCACGTGGGACGAACTCGCAAAAGTCTGGTACAAATCCATGAGTATGGGCTACACTTCAAAGATCTTATTCGGATTGTTTGGAACAAAGGATTCTGATTTTGATGATGTCGTTAGATGTTTAACG